>NZ_JACHDI010000022.1:0-129635 GCF_014201025.1 Paraburkholderia sp. MM5384-R2 | reverse complement strand
TGGTGAAAATCCATACCGTGTGCCCGTACCACGGATGCCAACGATACAGAACTTCCCTTGACTCGCTGATATGGGCGTTGTGTTGCCGGCTTGTATAATTCGCGCCGACCACACTCGACGCTCGACTACGTCAGCCCCATGACGTTCGAGAAAAACTGGTTCGCCGCCCAAGAGGGGCGAGCCGCGCAAATCTCTCAGCTATGGGATTCGCCAAACAGGGGCAAGGTCATGATTCAATCAGCCACTGCCCGGCCGGCAGTCATGTTTGCCAGGTCTGAGCGCCCTCAATCCGTCTTCTCGCGAACGCTTCGTCTTCATGCCCGCATAAGGCATCCCGCACTATTTGGTGCACTCATCAGTACGATGATCAATCTCAGCATTCTGCTAGGTTTGCTTTGTCGCCAACTCACCGAATATCTCCGTCCACGCCTCTTCCGCAACCTGTTTAGCGCATCGTTCATACTCCTGAACACGCTCGATGTTTTTCGCCAATCTTGCATGACAAAAATGAAAATACTCGGGAATATCGGGCTTGAACCGCCTGATATCTAAGCGACAGCTCATGTCGATGACAGATAGGGGATGTACCAAGGAAATCCCCAGTCCCGCCGAGACGAATTCACACAGGGTGGGCGTAGTTTCGCTTTCTAACACGACGTTGAGGTCGACGCCGTAGGAACGGATAGCGTCATTGAAAGCACTAGTCGTCCGGTTATCTGCCGCATATCCGATAAAAGGGATTCCCTCAATATGCTCGGGGGTGATAAATTCAAGTTGGCTTAGCGGGTGTCCTTTTGGCATGATGCAAACTAACGGGCTCTCCATGATAGGCGTCACCACCGAATTTGGGCTGCTCATCAAGCTCGTTGTGAATCCAACGTCCATCTGACGCGTGGCGACGCGATCCGACACAATGTTGGACGCTCGCATATGGATCGTCGGACGAACGTCTGGACACCGAGAGAGGAACATCATCGTCGCCCGCCTGATGAATGATCCGGATAATTCCGGAAGCACTCCGATAGCAAAGTGACTCATGTCCTTTCGCCGGATGATTGCGATCGCCTCTTCAATTTGTCTTAGACCCGCAAATACTCGATCGACTTCACCGTACAAGCGCATGCCTTGTGCCGTCGCAGTTAGTCGGCCTTTAACTCGTTCGAACAGTAGAAGACCTGTCTCCTCCTCAAGGTGGACTAGCAGTTTGCTCACGGCAGGTTGGGTCACGTGAAGAACCTCGGCCGCTCGACTCACCGTGCCTTGCTCGATGAGAGCTTTAAATGCCTCTATCTGCCGTAGTTGAATTTGTCTTTTCATATGCCGGCTGCTTTTTCTAATGTCATTCCTAGACTAGGAAAATGCTGATTAACGTGCGGCCCGTTCGGCATGCAGAAGAACAGGCGTCGAAATTTCCGGATAACGAATCGAATCGGCGCTCATTTCGGTAAATTTGGCTCGTAAACGAGCCTCTTGGTTTCCTCGCGCTTGTCTACGCCGATGTAGCCCGCGTCGCCGATCTGTCCTTTTGAAGCTGTGAAGAACGCTTGTTCTGACGGTCGCAGCGTTTACCCGGCACCGCTGAGCGTCCCTGCTAGCAGTAACTTCCATATGCAACCCATTTTCAGCTCCTTGGATGCCGGGTAGACAATGCAACTCGCTCGCTGTATGCAACGGTAGCCACAGCTTGCGGACGATCCTCAACAAGCGGAGACATTTTGTCATTTCTTACATCGATGACCGATGAGTTTCCGAACTACGCGGGCTACACAAATGCCGTTTTTAAACGAACTGGATCTCCGACAAGCTTTCCGTCAAACCACGCATGTCGCCTCGTCTGGCGTCCGAAATGGCCCCGACCACACTGTTCTGCTGCTCGGGAGTGGCAACGAAACGCGTGGCCTGTCGAAACTTATCCTCGAGTTTATCCCACGGAAGACCGTTATCCTTCGGGAAGGTTACAGGTGAAACAAAGCGCTGATCCCCGCATGTGACCGTGACACGGGCCGGCAGCATGCCGCTTTCCGCATAGATCTTGTCCAGCTCCGGACTTAGCGAAAGCTCCACCTTGTGTGAAAGCGCAGTGACAGAGGGATTGTTTAGGACATCGCCAGTCAGTGGCAACAGAGCCTCGTGACCGTAGTACGCTACCAACGCGAGACAATATGGATGACTATACTGAACATCCATTATATCTCGAGGTTCTTTCCAGTTCGAAATGCGTAAGGCCGGCCCGTATGTTTCGACCTCAATCCTGTCGATATTTCGACCCACTAACCGATGTTCTTTGATCAGCTCGATTAATGCATCAAGCGCACCGTGTAGATGCCTGCAACAGCAATACGGCTTAAAGCCCGTCGTGCGAATGTACTGGTAAGAACCGAGGTCCAGATCGTTCGGAAAATTGTAGTAACGCGTTGCGTCCAAGATATTGCGGGCGCCGTGAAATCCGTTCTGCGCTGATGCAAGCGACTCCAAGCCGGTCACGACAGCCCACGTGATGCCCTCCTTGACATGGTTTGGCTCGGGATGCGGTTTTCGGGGAGCGGGAGCGCTCGCCAACGACTGATTGGGTGCACTTTCCCCTGCAATCGCCAAAGCGTGTTCAATCACCTCGCGGGAGGACCGGCGAAGCGCCGCAGCCGTTGCGACGACCGCATAAGGCGCCCACGTACCACTACTTCCGTAGGCGCGCGCAGCGCTAATCGCTGTACCCACTTCATAACCGATGACAATCGCATTTAATAGCTCTCCCAAGGTGGCTTTCGTCTCTTTGGCAACGGCAATGGCTGTTGGAATGACGGCGGCTCCAGGATGGCCCCGAGATGCCGGCGTGTCATCGTCGAGGTCTAGCGCAGAACCGGCGGCACTGTTTGCCCAAGCAGCTCCAATGACGGAACTGGTCTCTCCCGTGAACCAAATAGGAATGTCGCCAGGAGGTCGCGTTTCGTGAGCCGTCTTTCGGATCGCAAGGGCCCCCGCCTGCCCAATTCCAGCGCCAACAGCACTGAGCAGATCCAAGATACATTTGAGCGCGAATTCCAGCGACTCTTCTGGAGCTCGATTTTCCCGCGCCTCCACGATATAAGCGGAAAATTTTTGGACGATCCCGCCTTGGGGATAACGCTCGTCCTCGATTACATTAGTCGTCATGGTGCCTCGATAACATCAATTGAACATTTCGAACTTGATAGTTGGCTGCAAGTGACACTTTAATGCGCAACACCGCGATGTCCACCCACGATCCCGTTTTGCTGTTGGCCTGCCATAATCGACGCAGCCGGGCACTCTTGAAACATCAAGCCGTCGGCCATGAGAAAAAAGCTGTACACAAGGGCCCAACTACCCTCGTGTACCCGGACGGAGCCGCCCGTAACGGAACAATGTCGGTTCGTGCCGTCAGGCCACTTCTACGTCGTCGAACTGTTGATGCGTTCATGGGCGACGGACACCGTACCGAAGTGCTTAATGCATGGCCGCTGCCGCAGAAGATCCGAACGTGCCGCGATCGCGTCTCTTCGGACTAATCCGCCTTTCGATCATGAATATAACTCTGCTGATAAGAAAGTTCATGCTGAGATATATGCAGCCAGCTATCAGAAATACCTCTAGGGGGCGGTAGCTTTCAGAGATGATTTGCTTAGCCACTCCTGTCACTTCGACTATGGTGATTGTCGACGCAAGTGACGTTGACTTGATCATAATCATAAGTTCACTTCCATAAGCTGGGAGTGCTTGCCGCATTGCAATCGGGAAGACAATTCTGCGGAATAAAAGGACGCTCGACATGCCAATTGACCGCGCCGCTTCAATTTGTCCCCATGGTACTGACTGAACACCACCACGAATGATTTCGCTGGTGTACGCCGCAGTGTTCAGCGACAGAGCTAAAATCGCACAAAACCACGCATCGCGAAATAGCGCCCACAGGCCGAGGTGTTCCAAGACAATTCTAAACTGCCCCGATCCGTAATAAATCAGGAACATTTGCACCAGAAGCGGCGTGGACCGCACTACATATACGTAACCATAACCGAGAGAAGCCAAAAGTCTACTGTGTGAAAGCCGAGCCAATGCAACTGGGACCGCAAGCAGAAAACCAACAAAAAGCGACACGGAAGCCAATGCGACGGTCGCAGGAACCGCCGCAAGAAGCTTGGGAAACGACTCATATATCAGCTGAAAATCCATCACCGACTCCTTACGCCGCGGTTAGCCCACTTCTCTGCTCTCAGAAATCCCTGGTTAGAAATCGAAGAAAGCAAAAGGAAAATCACGAAGGCGACCAGATAAAACGTAAACGGCTCTTTGAAAGATCCAGCTCCGATGGCAGCTGTGCGCATGATTTCAACCAACCCAACAACGGAAATGAGCGAGGTATCCTTTAACGCCAGTTGCCAGACATTCCCCAGACCGGGCAAGGCGAATCTCGCGGCCTGTGGGATAAGAATCCGACGAAGTAGCACTGTCCGCTCCAATCCCATTGCCACTGCCGCTTCAATTTGTCCTGTTGGAATGGCTATGACCGCCGCCCGTATGACCTCTGTCGCATAGGCGCCGGCACTGATGCCGATGCAGAGCACACCGACTGCGAACACGGGCAGTTCTATATAACCTTCGAAGCCGAAGACAGCGTTCGCGACATAGCGGAGCAACGTATCCCCACCAAAGAACACCAGAAAAATTATCAGCAGCTCGGGAATTCCGCGTACGACCGTCGTATAGACGTCAGCTAGAAAACGCAGCAAACTGAAGGGACAGAGTTTTGCCGCGGCAAAAACCGAGCCGAGCAAAATGCCGACGGGAAATGAACACACCGCGACGGCAACGGTCATAAGGGTGCCACGCGCAAATTCATCAACCCACGCTGTGCTTCCCCATGCGAGCACTGAAATATTCACTTTCATTCCCCATCAAATTGAGTTCGGCTATGCATAAACGACCGTATTCACTTACCTATTCCTTCGGCGAATTGTCGAAGCCGAACCACTTGATGGCAAGTCTGCGCAGGCTGCCATCCGAAATTGCTTCCCCGATCGCCTTGTCGAACATCGCACGTAGTTGATCGTCATTTTTGCGAAATCCAACGGCCACTCGGCTGCCGAACGGCCCGTTCGTCATACTAGGGCCAAATGTCCGCAGGTTCTTGCCGTCGGGCTTGTCCATCAACGGCTTGAGGAAATTGAACGAAACCATTCCGGCATCAATTCTCCCCGCCGTCAAGTCGAGCATCATGTCGTCCGTGGTGTCATATGTCGAAACTCTCACGCTCGGCATGAACTTCTTCATGAATGTCTCAAAGTTGCTGCCCACCTGTACCCCAACGGTTTTTCCCTTCAGAGCGGAGGTGATTTTTTTTATCGCTGACTCCTCATCAGCATCAAATTTGTCCAAATTCAGATTTGATGGCGATATTTTGAGAGCGGTTAGATCGCTCGCCGATGTGGTGACGAAAACCATCGGAGTGGTTACGTACGGCCTGGAAAATGAGATAACCTTTTCTCGGGCGGGTGTGATCCCTATTGCAGCCATAATTGAATCGAACCGACCGGACAAGAGAGAGGGAATTAGGCTGTCATAGGCCTGATCGACGATTTCGCAGTGCAATCCCATCCGTCGGCACAAGTCGCTAGCTACATCGATCTCAAAGCCAACCATCTTGCCGCTCTTGTCCTTGAAGGCATACGGAGCATACGAAGCTTCGGTACCAATCGTGATTCTCTTGTACTCCTTGGCCATAACAGGGTCGCTGAGCATCAATGCAGCAGACAGCATTCCAATAAGCAGGCCGATTTTTAGGAACTTCATGAGCATCTCCTGGACTATGTCCTATATTCTTCGTTTTACGATTCTCGGAATTTCAATATCGCGTTTTAAGTCAGTCAAAGTACACGCGAGAGAAATTCACGACATCTCGGCGATGCTGGATTTTTGAAAACCTCTTCTGGCGTCCCTTCTTCCTCAATGCGTCCCCTTTCAAGAAAGATCATCTTGTTGGAGACATCACGAGCAAAACCCATCTCATGAGTCACGACTATCATCGTGCGCCCCTCTTCCGCCAACTTCCTGATGACTTTTAGCACTTCTCCCACTAATTCGGGATCGAGTGCGGAGGTCGGCTCGTCGAAAAGGAGCGCAGCCGGTTGCATCGCGAGCGCACGCGCGATGCTTACTCGTTGCTGCTGCCCACCAGACAACTCGGATGGGTAACACGCGTGCTTGTCCGCAACGCCAACTTTCCCAAGGAAATCCATTGCCCTATCGCGCGCTTCGTTCTTTGGCAGCTTCAGCACATGGACTGGCCCTTCCATCACATTTTGCAGCACGGTCATATGGGACCACAAATTGAAGCCCTGGAAGACCATACCGAGTTGCGTGCGCATCTGGTCAACTTTCTTGCGATCCATCCCGACGACGCGACCGGTTGCGTCGGTGTCCACGCTGATCTCCCGCTGCCCCACCGCGATGCGGCCTTTGGTAGGGACCTCAAGGAGATTCATGCACCGCAAAAACGTACTTTTTCCCGACCCAGAACTGCCAATTAACGAGATCACGTCGCCCCGCTCAGCCTGAAGCGAGACCCCTTTGAGCACTTCGTGAACGCCGTAACTTTTGTATATGCCATCGGCTACGAGAGCCGGTGTTTTATGGCCCACCATGCCGATCGTGGTCCCGCCCGCCTCTGGGGTCATTGACAAGGCGTAACTCGCAGATTGGTACGCCGATCGAAGTGCATTAACCACCTTCATCTCATCTCCTCATGACTGAACATCTCAGGTTTGACATTTACGTCAACCTGAGAAGGATTATCGTTATAGATATTCATTAAACGTTGTACTGCCTTGCGCTTTCGGACCTGCAATGAACGCGATGTAAGCGCCAAGCACACTCGACGGACGAAAAAAAGGCGGCCGCCGGTCGTTCGCTCGATTTACGCCCGTCTCAGCGCCCAGCGATTGCGGATAAGCTCAGAATACGTATGCCCAAATTGGGTGTCAAAGTCGAGTTGAGACACGATGGTATTCCTCCGGGTTATACCTTCCTTGCGTTACATCGGGCACGTTTGCGGGTCGCACGAGCGCATGTTGAGGTTGCGCCCCAGACTTCGGTCGCGTGCCCGTTCTGGATTTGGCACAATTTGCACCGCGTACGCAATCCGAGCATTCTGATGTCAAGGAGACCGCCGCACCCCTTCGAAAATGGCCGTCCCCAGGCGCCAACACATCACAGAACCTTCCGTGATCGAGCCCCTTTTACTCTTCGATCCAATTTAACGATCGCTTGAGGGTCGAAATTGTTCCAAGGTTTTCGTTTGCCTTCGGCCGATCGGCAGGGCGCGCGCAATTTGACTACCAATGTCATAAGCGACCAATGATCTCTTGACGGGCGAGGTAGGCGCTGGCTTGCCTCGGGCTGCAAGCGATGCGGCAATAACGCGGCGATGGGCTGGCCCTCGTGGGCAAGCGCGTGAGGATGTCCTTGAAATTGCGTGCGGGTCTTGCCTATTGAGTTGCGCGAAGCGTAGTAAGCCACCGGCCGATACGCGCGTCTTCGCCGGCGGCAAAGCGCATGAAGCTCGCACGGCTGTAGCCGAGGCGGCATACCAGTTGGCCCCGATATGTCCCTCTAATGTAAATACACCCGGTGCGTAGTCGAGCTTCTCCCGGATGTCCTCGCCGATTCGCACGCATTTCATCACCGAAACGGTGATGAGGCTAACCTCAATCCTTGAAGTTATCCCCCCCAAAAATCATATTATTAGAGCTTCTTAGGCATTGGCACGCGCAATACTATTTGCGTACGAAGTACTCATACAGGCCTTTAACGGCTCCAAGTCGGCTTTTGAGCGCAGTTCTTCAACCGCGGCGAGCAGTTGCTCCTGCTGCGCAACAGTGGCGTGAAACCGCGTCGCCGCAACGTACTTTGCCTTGAGTTCTTCCCAAGAGAGGGAGTCACCGGCTTCGCCGCGTGGCTCGGTAACCTCCGATACATACAGACGTCCCCCGCACACGATTGTGACTCGCGCGAGTGTTCTGGCAGGGAATTGTTTATCAATTTCGGCGTCGACCGTTAGCGAGACCTTGTTGGCGAGTGCGCTTACTCCCTCGTAAGTTAAGCAGTCTATCGTGAGGGGCAAAAGCGACTCTCGTCCCGCGAGGGCGGCGAGGGCCACGCAATAAGGGATGCTGTACTGAACGTCAACAAGGGTAGCTGGGCAGGTCTGATTCGCGATGCGCAGCGCCCCGCCGTACGTCTCGATGTCGATCGCCTCAATCGCCTTCGCGTCGAGTCGATATTGCTCGATCAGCCTCAGGGTGGCTTCCAAGGGCGGGTGAACGTGCCGACAGCAGCAATAGAGCTTGTAGTAGGCATTGCAGATATGCAGAGACTCCCCGAGGGGCGATACGTCGGCAAACCTATAGAGCAGACCGCTGTCAAGTATGTTCCGGGGACCGGTGAACCCGCCTTCTGCGAGATCGAGCGCGAGCATCCCGGTCACTACGGACCATGGTATGCCCTCCTTAATGTCGCTGCTCTCCGGTGTTGGGAAGGAGAGCGGTGGCGCGCTCATGAACAACGAATTGGGCGCGCTTTCGCCTGCGATAGCCAACGCATGCTCGACTACACTACACGAGGCACACCTCAAGGCCGCGGCTGTTGCGACAACTGCGTAGGATGACCACGTACCTGTCGTACCGTATGTTGTACGGGCCGCAGCGATTGATACGCCGACTTCATAACCGATGACGATTGACGCGATCAAATCTTCCAGCCCGGCTCCCATTTCAGCCGCAACCGCAAAGGCCACCGGAATGACCGCCGCGCCCGGGTGCCCGCGCGCGCGTCGATGCCCGTCGTCGAGATCTAGCATCGACGCAGCCGCGCTATTCGCCCACGCAGCACCGACGACCGAACTGCCCGTTCCCGTGAACCACATCGGTATATCGCCCGATCCCAGATATTTACATGCTGTCGCGCGAATTGCGACAGCACCTGGCTCGCTAGCCCCTGCCCCCACCGCGCATAAGAGGTCAAGGATGCGTTTTAGCGCAGATTCCCTGGCAACCCCGGACACCCGCCTACCGCGAGCTTCGACGACATAAGATGCAATACGATGAATCGTGCTTGGCTGCAGAGAAAGCTCGTCATCAGGCGGTGAATTGTTCATGACGTTCCAGAATTATGTGACCGACCAAACGTGCGTAACGCACAAATCTATGTTCAAAATGATTGCACCGCGTGCGACCGCCCAGGGATCCGATGGAAGCCCTTGGTCGTCGCCACGGATACGACGGACGGGTCGTAACGTCTCCAAGGCGACTCGAAGCTTTGTCAATGAGCATGCGAGTACTCGCCGTGAAAAATCGGAATGCCGCTTTTCGCAAGTAACCCGAACCGACCACCTCTGGCAACAGCTACGCCGATCTGCGACGCCCGACCGTCCTTAATAACAATTGTGCGCTGATGCTACTGTCAACCCTCCCGACGCTCACTCGAGTGACGAGACATGTTAGGCGCGTCTCGTCGAAAAATCAAAGTCCGATTTTCAAACGTCAACATTCCAGAAGGTTATAGCGCTGCATTGCTTTCTCCCGAGCATTTAACAAAATGCAGGGTCTATTGGCGAGTACATCGTCTCTGCATAAACGCCAGAAAAAGGCGAGGATATGTGGGTGCACTACGGACGGGATGCCGTTTTTGTCCGGGACCGAAGCCCCTTTCCACGCGCAGCGTACCGAATGATGCACTGATCTCGACGTCCAGCGCGGGAGATCACGAAGCTGCAGACGTTGCTGAAACGATGAAGACAAATGGCGCGGAGCAAAGGTGCGAGGTGAACTGCCTGAGTTGCTCGCTTCCCTAAAGGCAACTCCGCACCCATAACCTCCCAGAATACATCCACGATCAAACCGGACTTTGACACGAGATTTTTGCCTCTCTATTCTGAGCCCCATTGGCTTTGCTTCTCACTGGATAAGACGGAACTTGCCTTTTCTGCCGCAGTTTGATGCAGTCAATAAAAGCCTTTACAACGACAAACGCTTGTCTTGCAACCGATAGTGTTTTCGCACGTAAGATCATCGCATTGAGCACCAAAACCCACCACACTCAATGTAGTTTTGCAGATCGATGCTATCTCATATGCGAAGAACGTCTACGTAACGTTTCGTTTGCCCTCTCCTAAAGACGATGGGTTCGGGCTTGGGCTGAGAAATTTAGTACATAACCGCCCAGGTCGTGCACGGCCAGTGGACTATTCCAAGGTAGAAGGTACATGCAAGTGACAATCGTGGGAGCCGGCGCAATCGCTTTGGGTTATGCGGCGTATCTCATACAGAGTGGACATAAACCGAAAGTTTGGTCTCCATCGGGAGCCCGGACTGCAGACTTCGTTGCTGGACTTCCCCTTCACGTGAAGGGAGCGGTCGAGGGAGAGTTCTACTTAGAAGTCTGCGGGAAAGCGGAAGATGTTGGCGACGCCGATGTCATTATTTTGGCATTGCCGGCCTACGGATACCGATTCGTCCTCGACAGCATCATCCCTCATATCCGCGCACACCATAGCGTAATCATCAGCGCTCATCTTTCATTTGCCGCTCTCTACATTTCCCAGCGCCTTGCGGCGCGGGGGCTCGTCATCCCCATAGCAGCTTGGAGCACCACCGTGCTAACGTGCAAGACTCAGTCTGCGAGAGCTATCACGGTAGGCACGATCCGCGCCAAGGTCGACATGGCCGCATTTCCAACCCGCCACATCCACCGGATTCATACCACTTGCGTTTCACTCTTCGGAGACCGGTTCGCACTGACGGACGACATGCTGACGCTGACGCTCAGCAACATTAATCCGCAAGATCACATGGGTATTGCGCTAGCCAACTTGACCCGTATTGAGAAAGGCGAAAGCTGGAGCCAAAACTCCAATCTGACACCAACAGTCGGGAGGCTCCTTGAGGCTCTAGACCAAGAGAGACTTACCATCGCAGCAGCATTCGGAAAGTCAGTGAGAACAACCTTTGATCATTGCAGGCTGTCTTTTGGCGTGGTTGGTGACTCACTTTCGGCAATATCGGAGCAACTGGTCCGGCAAGGGAGTGATCCGCTCGGCCCGAGAGATATCGCCACACGCTACGTGCTCGAAGACGTGCCGTTCGGGTTGGTACCGACGCTTCGACTCGCCGAACTGGCTGGGGTGAGAGCACCCTTGCACGAGGGCGGCGTGGTAATTCTCGGCGCTTGTTACGGTCGGAACTTTGTGGCGGACAACGACATTCTTCCCGAGATTGGACCGCTTCAAATCGACACCCTCAAGAGGCTTGTGGTCGACGGCTATGCCGTTCCAACCTAGATGTCATTACATCCGGCGCGGCGCTCGATGGGCGTCCGAGTCCGACGCCACCGATGCAATAAAACCACAAGCACTATGCCGCAAATCCAGACTTGGAGTTTATGAGAAACCAAAATGAAGATTAAAACGCTACTGATCGCTCTGTGCGCAACGTCCATTCCATTTGCGGCATTCGCGTACGATGGAAAGGAACTTAAGTTCGGAGTGGACAGCGCTTACCCGCCATTTGAATCGAAAACCCCGAGTGGCGAGCTCGTTGGATTTGACATCGATCTGGGTAATGCAATTTGCGCGAAGCTCAAGGTGAAGTGCGTCTGGGTTGAAAACTCGTTCGACGGCATGATTCCCGCGTTGCAGGCCCGCAAGTTCGATGCGATCAATTCGTCAATGTCGCAGACCGAGAAGCGCGCGAAGGCAATCGATTTCAGCCACAAGATATACGCCAACTTCGAAGCGCTGGTTGTAAGGGGCGGCTCGGCTCTGGTGACAATGCCCGAATCGCCGAACGAAAAGCATATCGGAGTCTTGCAGGGAAGCACACAGGAAGCCTATGCACGGAAGCATTGGACAAATGGAGTTGACATTGTGCCCTACCCTTCGCAAGACCAGGTGTGGAATGACCTCGCGGGTGGGCGGCTCGATGCGGCACTGGTTTCGGGGCCGACGGCTGAGTCGGGATTCCTGAAGACTGCGCAGGGTCGTGATTTCGGTTTCGCGCGAGGTCCGGCCATCCACGACGCCGCTATCTTCGGTCCCGGTGTCAGCATCGGTGTGAGAAAGGGTGACAGAGCCCTGCTCGAAGCAATCAACGGTGCGATCGACAGTCTCCGCAAGGACGGGACGTATGACCGAATTGCAAAGAAGTACTTCACGTTCGACATTTACGGCGGTTAATCGACGTCAACTGCCCAGCAAAACAGACCGCATGCCCGACCCAGGGTTGCGCATAAAAAAGCATCGAGACACACAATATAAGGTTTGGAGACCTCAATGAAAATCAAACTTCTTGCAGCTTTCGTGATGTCAGCCGCCGCAGCTCCCGCAATGGCCCAAAGTACGGTGACGCTCTACGGTCTGATCGACGAAGGAATCAACTATACGAATAACGTCGGAGGCCACAAGCTGTTCGAGCTCCAGAGCGGTACGGTCCAGGGGAGTCGTTGGGGCTTGAAGGGAGCGGAGGATCTCGGCGGTGGTCTCAAGGCAGTTTTTCAGTTGGAGAGCGGCTTTAATGTCAATAATGGCAAGCTCGGTCAGGGTGGCCTGATGTTTGGGCGACAGGCGTGGGTCGGCGTCGCATCCAACCAATACGGGACGGTTACTCTCGGTCGACAGTACGACTCCGTCGTCAACTATCTGGCTCAAACGACGGCGAATGGCACATGGGGCGGGGGCATGTTCTCCCATCCGTACGACAACGACAACACGGACAACACCTTCCGTGTCAACAATACTGTCAAGTACACAAGCCCCGAGATTGCTGGCTTTAAATTTGGCGGCACGTACGGCTTTAGCAACGACACCAACTTCGCCAACAATCGCGCGTACAGCATGGGCGTCCAATACGTCATAGGCGGCCTGCTGCTGGAAGCCGCCTATCTGCAGGCGAACAACCAGTCGTCCACCGCCGGTGGTGCAATCGGGAACAATCCCGCTGCGGATGAAAATTTTCTGGGGAACAAGCTGCGCATCTTCGGCGCGGGGGCAACCTACACGTTTGGTTCGGCCAACGTGGGCATCTCGTATTCGAATACCTTCGTCGCCAATCCGGTGTCTTCGGGATACGTCGGCAAGATTACGCCAGCCTCGGGCACGCTTTCCAACCTGCGTTACCAGAATTTCGAAATCAACGGCAAGTACCAGTTCACGCCAGCCTTCTTCGTCGGGGCGATGTATACGTACACCCTGAGCGGTTTCAACGCCACCACTGGAAAGCTAAAGCCGAATTACGAAACTGCGGGGCTGATGGCTGATTACTCACTGTCAAAGCGCACGGACGTCTATGTACAGAGTGCGTATCAGCACGTCGGTGGTGACCGTACTGGCAGCGCCCTCGACTTCGCCTTTGTGCCGGTGGCCGATGACGTATCGTCGAATCGCAATCAAGTGGTTGCGCGCGTCGGCCTGCGTCATAAATTCTAAACCGGGCCAGATATCGCTCGATTGACGTTCGTCCACGTTCCGAGCGAACCTGTTGGGCAGCGCCTTGCGCCAGCCCAGTTCCTACAGAAGCGGAGAGCGTCCTCACCAGCGCACCCACGTGCCGGCCCTCCGCGGTGATCTCCTGCGAGTGATGATTTGCGCTTGCACATGTCGGCGCGCGTTCGTCGCATCAGCGCGTGCCTGCGTCGGCCCTTTCTTCGGCGCCCAACTGCCATAGGGTGATGGAACGGCTCAACCATATCCCGCCCCGCCTGACGATGCTGAAGCAAACTACTACCGGCAATTCAACAATACTGTTGCAGCCGGTATCGACTTAAACCAAGCGGCCTCCAGAATTCCGAAGGCGATTCAAGTTACCCGATGGATCCGGTCACTTCTTAGTAGCCGAAGCTAACGGCAATCGGAAAGTCGCGCTATCTACGAATCGCAAAAGCTCCGCCTTCGACATGTGGTCTACACCGAGGCGCTTCAGATTACGGCCAGTTTGAAAATAGTTAACGCCGTTGATGGAGGAAGCGATTTCAATCACGGCTTTGATTGCCCGAGACTCTATGCCCACTCTGGCGCCGAGTTCGTACCAAGGGACCAAGATATATGGAATATCCTCACATATATATCTATGTTGCATACGATCAGGCGTTTTGACCTTCGTGGAGTTATGAGTTTTGGATTGGAAAGCGAAATCGGAGAAGTTGGCACAATCTCCGCCGTAAAAGCCGATCATTTCCTCGAGGACTGTCGGCAGTCGAAAACCGAAAGCCTCTCCGATTTTCAATCGCTCATTGTCCAACGCCTCTACGACCCTTCCGACCGAGGGTGAGATCCCGTCACGATAGAAGAAAAAATCTCCTTTTGTGCTTTCTATCCATCCCGTATTTAAAATACCCCCGACAGGATGGATGACACCATTATTCGACTGCATTCCAATTGCGAAAATGTTATCCCACCACAAGAGCCTTTCCGGAAAGATTGCGGTGATTTGCGATAACTGTTTCTCATCCATGGCGTTCGAAAAAGCAGCAATCGGCAAACAATTCTTAATTCCAGTGATCCGGACTTCGCCGTCCCTGACCGACGACGCATAGGGCGAGGAATTTGTCTCTAGAACTGCCTGCGGGTTTAGCTCTCTTGAACCCATTGGGGAAAAAAAATTGGCATTATTGACTATGATGACATGTCGACTCAAATCGAAACCTTTTAGATCGCCAATGAGATCGTCATGCGCGTATGCTGGAACAGCAATCACGAGAAAACGCGAGAAGTTTACGGCCTCATCCATATCGGTAGTTACAGTCGGATAAAACTCACCCGTGATAGCCATGCTAGCCAACAAGCGACCGTTCGCTCGGATCGCATCAATATTACGACGATGATCTGGCTTCCCGTAAAGGAGAACTTCGAATCCACGACTAGCCAAATCGGCCGCGAAAGCGCATCCACAATTTCCGGCACCGATGATTGAAACTGGAAACCTTAATGACATGTCCTCTCCGCATAAACAAACAGAAGTTTTCTGTGACGCCACCCAATATTGCGACGTCATGCAAGGCTGAACGCCGATCAGTAGTTGTGCGTTAGCACGACGACGGCACGCAACGAACGTGCCACCGCGGAACGAGGCCACCTCTTTAAACGGCTCATATACCGGTTAATGTGGTGAGGAGAACAAGACGCGATTCCTCGTCCAGTGCAGATCATGTCGCGAACGTTACAAATCCAGCATCTTGAGTTAGATCTGTCCGAATCTCGACGTGTTTGTAAGGCAATGCGTATTAACCACCGCTGAACAATCATCTGTGCGGAAAGGTTATAAGGCCAAAACGGTGTTTTGGCACTCGGATCGCGTAGGTATGTTGGTGCGAGCTTCTTACAACACGAGTTCAGCTGACGGATACATCTCAATGATCTTCAATTTGGCGCCCTGGTGCCATAGGCCCGCGAACACCTCCAATAGAGCCTCCAATCTGTACGTAGGGGCGTTCATTCCATTTGTCGTCGCGTAGAGCCGACGCTGCGCGACTGGGTCATCCGTCGTGAAGTGTTACAGACCCAATCGCGCGCCAGGACGGGACACGAAGGCACCGCTTGCGACAAACCGCGCGCCGTTTGTCGGGAATCCGACGGCGGCCATATCAGCCGAGGCAATTTCGCGAAATGCGCCAAAAGTTCGTTCACCGGGGATTTCGAGCTTTCAGGCCGACATGGTGCGAAAGCTGCATGCAGACAGCTATCCGACCTGGGATATTTCGACAAACCGCGACGTCCCGTAACGCGGCTCAATTCCGTCCACGCTGAAATGGCCCCGACAGTTAGCCGGTATGCGCCGTGTGGGCTTCGTTACCACACGCAATCGAGCAGGCACTCCTTTTTCGCGGGACCTTCGCAACATGAGAAAACTTTTCGTGATGACGCGCACAACGAAATTCTGCCTTCTGCGGTATGTCGGTTTGAATCGTGTCACGTTAGGAAATCCTCATATAAGTCACGATTCTTTTGAGACATCGGAGCAGTCTGGCTACAAGTTGGCAACCGAAAATCGGCTTTTTCGCACACGATTTAGAAAGCTGCGCGGGATTGCATTCATGTTCTACGCGATTCTTCTTTTCGCAATAAGCAATGCGGTTGCGAGGCTCATTCCGGCAAGATATCCGGCGAACGAGATGATGTTCTTTCGGATGCTATCCGGGTTAATTCCCGCCGCGTTCGTGTTCGGGACTTGTCGCATTCAATGGAAGGAACTGACGATTTATCGCTTAGGCGGTCATTTCATCAGAGCCGTCACAGGGCTTGCCGCAGTAGGATTTTTCATTGCCGGCGTGCCATATCTGCCTTTATCAACCGCTGTAACGCTGAAGGAGACAGAAGCAATCTTTGTCTGCTTTTTCGGCATCGTGTTCTTGCGTGAGCGTTTTCGTCTACCTACGGCGATAGCGTCGATGTCCGGATTCGCGGGAGTCGCGGTGGCTTCCTCACCATTCAGCGCCAATGGTGCGTCGCTGCGCGCAATGATTCTAATTCTGCTGAGTGCTATGTTTAGCGCCGGTTCAGTCATCCAGGTCAAGAGACTCTCGCGAACTGACGAGCCAGCGACAATCGTCTTCTATTACACAATCATAGCGACGATTGTTAGCGGAGTGTCACTTCCCGTCGCTTGGGTAACGCCAGATCTAAGGGATTTCGGGTACATGGTTCTATTTGGACTGACTGCAGGTGTAGCGCAACTTATGCTAACGATCGCAGTCGCGACTGTCGCCACCCCAATCGTCGCCTCATTTGGTTACCTCAGCATTGTATGGGCAATCATTTTCGACTATTTGATTTGGGGGGAGGTCATTTCTCTACAGGTAGCACTCGGAACGGTCATAATTATTGCAAGTGTGCTCTACCTGTCGTGTCGCGCCTAAATGATCCTTTGTGACAGAGCAATCTGCGCATGACCACGACCAGCTACTGATATGACCTTCGCAGTCGAGTACCGCAAAGGTGACGACGCGAGCGACAGGACGCGCCGCTCAAGCTCGTCTTCTTCCAGATGTTCGACCGACGCCCAGCCCAGTCCTGCCGCTGTGGCAAGCTGAAGATACTGCGTGATCGTCCCCAGACCGACGCTGAGGGCGCCCTGCACGCTGGTGGTGCGTGAGATCGCATGCCCACTTCAGGCGGAGTACTTCCTTGATTTTTCGCATGGTTGTGCGATCAGCCGGCATCGTCGGTCGCTCCAAAAACGGAGCTACCTTAACGCCAGCGGATTGGTCTATGCGCTCGAGCGCAACGAGCAGATTTAGATCGAAACCCATAAAACCCATTTCTCAACATATCCACACTATAGATGTAAGGCATCAACGCAATCGATTTTACAAATCAATTTTTGTGTTGCACAGTGAAGCCTCTCGTTGCGGAAATCGGAATCGAAGTTGATTGATCGAATACTTCAACTTTATAAGTAGTACGACAATGTTTAGACGTGTCTTCATGATGATCATACCTTTAGATGTATCTCTCGACGCGCCACCTAAGCTTACCGGAACCGTGCCCGTCGCAGCCTTTCGGTTGGGACTATCGACCGTGGATCGGCCTACTGGCTCGATAATTGAACGAAACGGTCCAGAGCTGTGAAGGTCCTCAATTGCGTATCCGCGGCGCGCGACGAGTGCCACAATCGCGCCGGATGTCGCGACGTCTACTTAACCCTTGACGACAGTACCAATTCCTTTTTCATACCGAATTTTCTCGATTTACTCGGGCCGTACATGCGTGCCCCGTATGGCATGTGGACCGAAGCAGTGCTCACTACGTCAGCGAGCGCTGGTCTGGCGCCCCTCCACTGGTCGGTAGACCCGCGTGACTGGTCTCGCCCCCCGGCATCGATGCGATTGTCAGCGCAGTGCTGGCCTCTGTCCGGCCTGGCGCAATTGTGCTCTTGCACGACGGATGCCCTCCCGATGAGTTGTGACGATGCACTCACGCTGGTCGGCGCGAGCAGACCCTCACGGCGCTTTCCCTCATGATTCCAGCATTGCATGACCGGGGGTTTGCAATCCGATCGCTTCCTCAACCTCACCGGACGAACCAGATACCCTATGAACATGCTTGCCGCAACTAGCACTGTCGCTGTCTCGTTTTATGCGCTGCTCTCGACTGTCTATAAAAGCACCCAGACGCTTTATGCTCAGCCGACAAACGTGTCATCGCTGTCGGACGGTCTGATCGACTCCGACACTCTGCCGGGCGTGGATGTCATCGTTCCCTGCTTCAATGAGGACCCGCGCACGCTCTCGGCATGCCTGGAGTCCATCGCAAACCAGGACTACGCCGCAAAACTGCGCGTCTATGTGGTCGATGATGGTTCTGCGAATCTCGACGCCGTGAGGCCGGTATACGATGAGTACTCGCGCGACCCGAAATTCAACTTCATTACGCTTCCCCAAAATATGGGAAAGCGCAAGGCACAGATCGCCGCGATACGCTCTTCATCCGGGGAACTGGTACTCAACGTCGACTCGGACACGACGCTGGCGCCCGATGTCGTCAAGAAGCTCGTATTGACAATGCGAGAAGCGACGATAGGCGCCGCCATGGGGCAGTTGACGGCCAGCAACCGGAGCGACACCTGGTTGACCCGTCTGATCGATATGGAGTACTGGTTGGCTTGCAACGAAGAGCGCGCCGCACAGGCTCGCTTCGGCGCTGTTATGTGCTGCTCCGGTCCATGTGCCATGTACCGCCGGTCCGCGCTCCTTTTGCTGCTAGATCAGTACGAGACACAGTTTTTTCGCGGGAAGCCGAGCGACTTCGGCGAGGACCGTCATCTGACGATTCTCATGCTGACGGCAGGTTATCGGACCGTGTACGTTCACGACGCCATTGCGGCGACAGTCGTTCCAGACAGACTGGGGGCGTATCTGCGCCAACAACTGCGCTGGGCGCGCAGTACGTATCGGGACACGTTGCTTTCGCTGCGCCTGCTGCCCCGTCTCGATCGTTACCTTACGCTGGACGTGATCGGACACAATCTGGGCTCGCTATTTCTCGGCTTATCGCTACTAGCGGGTCTCGCGCAGCTCGCATTGACAGCGACAGTGCCGTGGTGGACTGCCCTGATAATCGCATCATCGACCATGATCCGCTGTAGCGTGGCATCGGTTCGCGCTCGCCAGGTTCGATTTCTTGGCTTTTCTCTTCACACACCCATTAACCTCTTTCTCTTGCTCCCCCTGAAAGTCTATGCGCTGTGTACATTGAGCAATAGCAATTGGCTGTCCCGTGGCTCTGCAGGGAACGTTTCGAACGTTCGTGAAAAACAGGTCGATACTCCGAATCCGGTTACAAAGCCGAACGCGACTTCAGCGTCAAGATCTGCGACTCCACACCGTCGGCAGGATCACACGTGCGAGTCTTCAACATTAGCGACGTCTGACGAAGCATTCGATGGCGATTAGTTAATCGTACATATAGATCTCGAGTATTGCGCCAACCCAGAACCGCCCACCATCGGCACTGGTCCGCTTGAGTGCGATCGTCTCACGCAAAGGCTCGATTGTCGTCTTCCCAACGCCGGTGCATTCACCGAAATCCTGGTACTCCATTGTCAGTAACTCATGCGCTTGGCAGGCAAGGATCTTCTATCGACCGGGGCGTTTTCAATCGGGCCGCGGCAGCAGAACGGCTTATTTTTCTCCAAGACGAGTGCGTAATTTTCCTTCTTATCTCCATGTCCAAAGCAGCAATCAGCTTCACCGGCGTAAGGAAGTCATATGGCGACAAGATCGTAGTCGACGGATTGTCGTTTAGCGTCGCGCCTGGAGAGTGCTTCGGTCTGCTAGGGCCAAATGGCGCGGGCAAGAGCACGACGGTGCGTATGGTTCTCGGCATGGCGCCGCCCGACGCAGGCAAGATCATCGTGCTCGGGGAGCCAGTGCCGGCGCGCGCTCGCTCGGCACGTATGAGCATTGGCGTGGTGCCGCAATTCGACAACCTCGAACCCGGGTTTACCGTGCGCGAGAACCTTCTGGTGTTTGGGCGCTACTTCGGCATGAGCACACGTGAAATTGAAGCGGTCGTGCCGTCGCTGCTCGAATTCGCTTGCCTCGAAAGCAAGGTCGATGCGCGCGTCACCGAACTATCCGGTGGCATGAAGCGGCGGCTGATGCTGGCACGCGCGCTGATCAACGATCCACAGTTGTTGGTCATGGACGAGCCTACAACGGGTCTCGACCCGCATGCGCGCCACCTGATCTGGGAAAGCCTGCGTTCATTGTTGGCGCGCGGCAAGACGATCCTCTTGACCACCCATTTCATGGAAGAGGCCGAGCGGTTGTGCGACCGACTGTGTGTGCTGGAGGAGGGGCGAAAGATCGCCGAAGGCGGGCCTCGCGTGCTGATCGAAGAACAGATCGGGAGCCACGTGGTCGAGATCCACGGCGGCAATCCACATGAGCTGCGCACGTTGATCGCGCCGCACGCGCAGCGTATCGAGGTCAGTGGCGGGACCCTCTTCTGCTATGTGTCCGATCCGGAACGGGTGTGTGTACAGTTGCGCGGGCGCGCGGCGCTGCGCCTTTTACAGCGTCCAGCAAATCTCGAGGATGTCTTTTTGCAGTTAACCGGGCGCGGGATGAAGGAGTGAACGATGAGAGAGTTTTATGCAGCGGCCCTGCCCGCGAACGTGTGGAACTGGGTTGCAGTGTGGCGCCACAACTATCTGGCATGGAAAAAAGTCGCGTTTGCCTCGATTCTCGGTAACCTTGCCGATCCTATGATTTATCTGTTCGGCCTCGGCTTTGGTTTCGGGATAATGGTAGGTCGCGTCGATGGCGCATCTTATATCGCGTTTCTCGCGGCGGGTATGGTCGCCACGAGCGCGATGACCTCCGCGACCTTCGAAACGATTTACGCAGCTTTCTCTCGCATGCATGTTCAGCGCATGTGGGAAGCGATCCTGTGTACACGGCTCACGCTCGGCGATATCGTTCTCGGTGAACTGGCATGGGCCGCCACCAGGGCCTTTTTTGCCGGCATCGCCGTCATGGTGGTAGCCACCGTGCTGGGTTATGCAGCGTGGTCATCCATTCTCTATGCATTGCCTGCCATCGCCCTGACTGGCCTCGCCTTCGCGAGTCTGGCGATGATCCTCACGGCGCTTGCACCCAGTCACGATTACTTCGTGTTCTATCAAACGCTCGTTCTCACGCCCATGGTGCTCCTGAGCGGCGTGATCTTCCCGATCAGCAAGCTACCTGCCGTTTTTTGCGACGTAGCGCGCTTCTTGCCGCTGGCACATTCCGTCGACCTTATCCGTCCCGCGATGCTCGGACGCCCGGTGGGCAGTGTTGCCTTGCATATTGGCGCTCTCTGCATTTGCACGGTGTTGCCGTTCTTCCTGTCGGTGGCGCTGTTACGTCGACGCCTCATGTCTTAATGCCAGCTATGGCCGTCGCATTACGCACGGTTTGCGTCAGCGCATCGCGCGCGTCGCCGTCGGGGTTCTCGACGTTGAGGAAAAGGCCGTAGCGTTGTGCGGAATCCGACGTGGCAAGCCCTCTCGTGGAAAGACCACGTCAAAGGCAAGTTTTGCGCCCACATCTCGCGCTACGTAAAGTCATGACGACGTCAGCCATGCCTCAGGCAGAAGCGCGACGCTGCGACCGCGCCGCGCGGCTGGGCAGGCCGAGCCCGCAACACGCCCGCGATGAAGCTCGTCACGCTCGACGAACGCAAAGCGGACCACGGCGCGCGGTGACGCGCGCACAATCGCCGCAGCGCGACCAGCGAGTCCGGGTCGATCAGATCCAATGGGCACAGCACCCGGTAGGCGCCTGACAGCAAAGCCTCGAAGCCTTCGGCACGGCTATCGTCGTCGATGGTCCCGGTGTGATGAACGAACTCGCCTCCGGCCGCCTCCACCAGCGCACGCAGCACGGCGTTGATGCTTGGCCGCCCGCCCACATAAACCCATCGACGCCCGCTCAATGCGCGCGTCAATGCGCGCTCGTCGAGCAGCGCTTGCTCAACCGCGAACAACTCGTGCTGCAGGCTCGCGACATGTGCCCGCGCGCGCTCCAGCGACAGGCTCGCACTGCTGTCGGGAAGGCATGTGCCGCGGTTCTGATTCATGACGGGCTGCGCTTCGGATCGCACCGTTACGGCAACGGCAGGCGGGATGGGTCTCATGGAGAGCGCCTCGTGACATGGCCCGCAAGCCGTTCGCCCGCTGCCGGAGTGAAAAACCAGCTACGCACCGTGTCGTACGTGTAGCGCGTCCGGCCGGCATGACGCGCGTGCGGCGCCAGCCGATGCTCGGACAGCGGCTTCGCCCAGCCCCAGAAGTCGGCCACCCGCGACGCGACACAATCGAAGCGGTGACCGACGCGTGCTGCCTACTCCGCTCTAAAGCAAAGCGCATGGTCAGAACAGACGCCACAACTCGGCGCCTTGCAGATGAACAGGCCCTCGCGCTCGCACAGTTGCTTGTAGAAGAACTTCTTCCACTTCATGTCATGCGTATTCTTCGCGGCCAGCCGCGGAAACCAGTGGCTGATCAATGCGGACAACTCGCGCCGGGACGGCAGAAGCAGGTCTTGCCAAAGGTGGTTTTGCCCGAGGCTCGCGCAGGCCAATGCATGAGCCACGCAGTTCGCCTCGTCTGCCGGGCCGGCGCGCGGATCGGCATGGTGATTGAGCAACGCCACCAGGTCTTCCAGTTCGTCGCCACGCGGCATCGTGGCGGGCGACAAGACGCACGTAAGACCGAGCGCCGAGCCGGCACCCGGGAACCAGCGCGCGAGCATTCGGCGCGTCTGGTCGGCGTCCAGTCCGGGCATCGGCAGCACATCGACGCCGTGGTGCTCGAACCCGCTCGACAGCACGCCGGCCAGTGCCAGCACGGTGGGATCGCCCGCATCCACCGCACACGCCATCAGGGTTGCATAGGCGTCCATCGCGGCATCGCTCAGAGAACGGCCGCCGCGTGCGTGTAGCACTTTTTCGGGCAGATCTTCGCGCACGCGGTGCAGCCGACGCACAGTTCCCGATGCACGATAATCATCACCTTCTTCTCGTACTCGTCGTCGTCTTCGTCTTCGTCGTCGCCGTCCAGTGCGACGTGCGCGCCGTTCTCGTTAAGCGCGACGAGTTGCAGCACGCCACGCGGACAGACACGGAAACAACGTCCGCAACCAATGCATTTTTCTTCGTCGAGCCTGTTGACGAAGGTCGGCGTCCAGGTGGCGCCGCTTGGCAGCGTAACGCTGAAGGTATCGCTCATGATGTGGCTCCATGGCTTCGCTGGTTCAGGCCGCTGCCGCAGCGGCAGCCTTGCGGGCTGCCATCAGCGCGGCGTGGGCGTCATGGCAGCGCTGGGCGACAGCGAGAATGTTCTCCCAGTTGGTCGGGAGTTCCTCTGAGAGGTCGTGCAGGTCCAACTTCGCCCGGGTCGCTTGCGCGTTGAGTTTCTTCAGGTGCGTTTTGAGTTCATCGGCATCGGTGCTCATCGTCTCGGTCCCCTCACGATTCCTTCAGGCGCCGTACTGTGCGACGGCGGGGTACATCCGGATCACCTCGACCGCTTCGTCGAAAAGCTTTGCGCCCGCCTGGGCGAGCTTCTCCAGCGAAGCGAAGCCGAACCGGTGTACGTCGCGCAACTGCTTGTTGACGACAACGAGCCGCCCCGCGATCAACACCATGCGGCCGAAGCCCTCGTGGCTCATCTTCATCATCGGCGAAACCATTTGGCCGGTCTCACGCTCGATCGCCACCGCAATCGCGCTATAGAAAAGCTCGAGCCGCCACAGCGTGTCGGGGTCGGGGTCGCCCATGACCGGGATCGCGCGGCGTTCCTCCGGCGTGTGGATGTACGGCTTGAGCAGTTGCAGGTCGGTCTTTCCGTCCCACACGCCGAGGGTGTCCTGCGCGCGCAACTGCCTGACGAGTTGCTGCACAAACGGTGCGACCAGTAGCATTTCGTCGCTGGCCTTGGACTGAATTGCGGATGTTTCAGCCATGGGATACCTCATCGTCTTCAAAGTCGTATACACGTTCGCCATCCTTCGCCAACGCCTTGCGCAGCCACGGCGGCGGCGTGCCCTTCAGCACCTGTTGCAACTTGCCGAGAGTCTCCTCGATGGACTCGGGCCGCGGCACCTTGATCGGGTGAATCTTCAGCGCAACCACTCGAGCCGCGGCCGAGCCGCCGATTGCGGCGACGTACAGGATCGCGCAATCCTTGACGGCTTCGAGCTTGGGCGCGAGCTTGTCCTCGTCGCCGTCCTCTTCGAGCTTGTCACCAAAGTCGAACGCCTCGACAAACTGGTAGCCGTCCGGTGTGACGTTGTAGGTGACGATGCTCCTCGCCCAGCCAAAATGCGCATCGACGAACTGCCTGTCCTGGGTGGCGAACGCGATCTTCATGCTGTGTGCTCCTTCAGGTGGGTCAAGCACCGGCCGCGACGACAGGAATGTTCGCTTCGCGCGCCGGATCGCGCGCGGCCAGATCGATAGCGGCCTGCGGCAGCGGCCAGTCGCCCGGATCGTGATGCGGAATCTGCTCGATCATCAGGTTGGCGATCTCAAAGATCAGGTTCATCGTGCCGCGGTAGCCGACGTAGCGTCGATGTGCGTTTCCAACCCGGTCGAAGACCGGAAAACCGATCCGGAAGAGCGGCTTTTGCAGGTGCTCGGCCATCTGCCTGCCGTGCGAATGGGTGATCAGCAGGTCGCAGTCCGCCGCGGCGAGCTCCATGTCTTCGAGATCGCCGATCACGACCTGATCAGCGGGCAGCAACGCGTGCGCGCGCGATCGCGTCGTGCTGATGCAGCAGCGCAACTGCGCGCCCATCTCGTGCAGCATGCTGCCGACCGCGAACAGCAGATCGGGCTCTGCGCCGATCGCGACCTTGATGCCTCCGGTGTAGAAATGGCCGTCTAGCATCGCATCGAGCAATTGGCTGCGCTGACGCCGGTATTTCGCGGGAACGGGTCGTCCGGAGCGCTGCGCGAGCAATTGCAGCAGACGATCGTTGGGTTCCAGTCCGGTGAGCCGCCCGAACACTTCGTACGGTGTGCCGGCGATAGCATGCAATGCCTCGGCGCCGTCGCGCGTCTGCTCGCCCACGCCGATCGTAAATGCCGATGCACCCGCGGCCCGGATCTCCGCGAGCGTGGTACCGCCCAGTGTGGTGCCGCGCCAGTCCGGCGCGATATGGCCGTCGAGCGAGCCGGAAATGTCGGGCAGCACAATGACATCGAGGCCGAACGCTTCGATGATCTCGCGCAGTTCGTCGATGTCGCCAGGCGACAGATGGCTGCCGGGCAGCAGCGTCACCTGATTGGCCACCGTTGGCAACGCCTTGACCAGCGCGTTGACGATGCCGGTAATCGCATGCCGGTAGCCGTCTTCGAATGCGCCGACATAGTCGGGGGTCGGCACATAGACGATCTCAGTGTCGTTGAGTTCGGGCTTGCGCTTGCGCACGGTAACGAGATAGCCGTCCACGTCGTCGCCCTCGGTCTCGGTGAGACCTGTTGAACAGATCGCGATGACCTTCGGCGCAGCGCGCTTGCGGATGTTGAGCAGCGCGGCCTCGATGTTCTCGTAGCCGCCGAGCACCGCGGTGACTTCGTCCATGGCTGTCGTCTGCAGCGGGATCGCCTCCCTGAAGTGGCGCACCAGCAGCACGAGGCCGAACGACGTGCAGCCCTGCGAGCCGTGCATCACGGGCATGCAGGCATCGAGCCCAAGGAACGCGAGGCTCGCGCCCAGCGGCTGGCTCATCTTGAGCGGATTGACCGCACAGGCTTTCATAGATTCGACGACATCGGCCATGGCATGTTCTCGAGTTCGGGGGCGTCAGTTCGGTACACCGGGTTCGAGGCTCATCGCCCCCACCCCGCGGCGCTCGACAGCGGGCGTGCGGCTTGCGCCTGGATCACACCGAGCGCTCCCCCGTCGTCGCCCCACGGAGCGGGGATCCGCACCTGTTGCCACACCGGGTTGTAGATCGCGCGGTCGATCTCATGCACCAGCTCGACGATCCCCTCGTAGCCGCCATAAGGGTGGTGGCGTTCCTGATTGATGTCGAGCCACGGTATGCGGGCCTTCAGTGCGACGAACTGTGAGCGGCCACCCGACAGCATGATGTCGGCCCGCGCGTCCCTGAGCATCGCGTACATCTCCCGCGGCGTCATGCCGTCGATCATGTGGGCGTCGTCGCCCATGATCTCCCTGATCTTGTCCTTGTCTTCCTTAGTGCTCTTCTTGACGCTGGTGCCGACGATTTCGAGCCCCGCTTCCTGCAGCGCGGAAACCACCGACCAAGACTTCACGCCACCTGTGATGAGCAACGCCCGCTTGCCGGTAAGGCGCGCCTTGTAGTGCGCGATGCGCTCCCACGCGCGCGCTTCCTCGGCGGCGATCAGGCGCTCGGTCCGCTCGAGCAGATCGTCCGGCGCGCCCTGCTGCACGAGCAGGCTGGCGATATGGCGCAGCGTGTCGCTCATGTCGCCGATCCCATAGAACGAGCCCTCGAAGTAAGGGATGCCGTAGCGCCGCTGCATCTTTGTCGCGATGTTGATCATCGACTTCGAGCAGACCATCATGTTGACCTTGGCGCGATGCGAACTTGCTATCTCGTTGTAGCGCCCGTCGCCGGAGATGCACGAGAGGATACGGATGCCCAGCGCGTCGAGCAGCGGCTTGGTCTGCCAGAGTTCACCTGACAGGTTGTATTCGCCAATGACGTTGATGTCGTACGGCGTCGTGTACTCGGGCTCGCGCGTGCCGATCACATGGTTGAGGATCGCCTCGCCGCCAAGCTTGTTGCCCAGATTCTTCGGCCCGGCGAAACCGGGGGAAATAACCGGAATCACCGGCTTGCCAAATTGTTTGGTGGCGCGCTTGCAGACTGCCTCGATGTCGTCGCCGATCAGCGCAGTGACGCAGGTCTGGTAGACGAACACTGCGGGCGGATCGTATTTCTCGATGATTTCGCGCACGCTCCTGAACAGGCGCTTCTCGCCGCCGTACACCACGTCGAGTTCGTTGATATCGGTGGTGAAGCCGGTGCGATAGAGTTGCGAATCGGACGAAGCGGCGTGCCGGTTGTCCCAGGAGTTACCTTCGCAGGCAATCGGCCCGTGCACGAGGTGTGCGACGTCCACCACCGGCTGCAAAGCGATCTTCGCGCCGTCGAACGCGCACCCGCCCGCGGCCGAACCCGGCGAAAGCTGCTTCGTGCAGCCCCTTTTGCGTTCCTTCTCGCTCTTGCCTTGATTCCTGTCGCAACCCGGCTCGTCGAAAACTTCGGCGATTTGGGCATTGAGCGAAGCAGACATGACGTGCTCCTGATGGATGGACGTTTCTCTAGTGGCAAGTACCATACCACCGGGAAACGCCTTGAAAACGTGCCAATTGGCGCTGAAGCAGTCGCTCGCGCGCATCGCCATGGCGGGTTTGAACGGTTTCCGACAGACGGCTCGCGACACAGAAAACGACAACACACGTTCACTGCCTGCCTTGCCGTTCCGTATGGAGCAGGACCCGTCCGATCGCATTCGCGCGCGCCTCCAGCAACGCATCCGGCCTCGCCCCCACCAGCCAGGCAAACCTAGCCGTTGATGACCTCGACGTTACGGCCGTCCTGCGTCATCTTGACCAGAACTGCATCTGCCGCGCCCGATACATCTGCTGTGTCTGCCATGGCCGCGCTCTCCTCGTCAGCGAATGATGTCGTAGCTGTAGTCGGTCTTCGCCACGTCGATCGTGTTGGCATCGAGCGCTTCGAAGAACTCGTCCAGCAGCGTGACCAGCACCCGCAACGCACCTTCATAGCCCCAGGTCGGGAAGCGATGGTAATGGTGGCGATCGAAGATCGGGAATACCATGCGTATCAGCGGCGTTTTGGTATCGCGCTCGAGATATTTGCCGTAGGTGTTGCCGATCAGAAAATCCACCGGCTCGGTAAACAGCAGTGAGCGCATGTGCCACAGATCGCGTTTCGGATACACCTTGCAGCCGGCGCCGTAGGGCGACGCGTCGAACAGCGCCTGCACCTTCGCAGCCCAGGTTTCGTTGCCGTTGGTCGCCAACACGTGAGCCGGCTCGGCGCCGAGTTCCAGCAGGAACTGCGTGTAGCCCAGCATCTGGTCCGGGTCGCCGTAGAGTGCAAAGCGCTTGCCGTGCAGGTGAGCCTGACTGTCGGCCATCGCATCGACGAGCTGGCCTCGCTCCTTCTCCAGTTGCGCCGGAATCGGCTTGCCGGTCACGCGCGAGATTTCCATCAGGAACTGATCGGTGCCCGCGACGCCAACCGGCGAGTTCAGCACCACCACTTCCTGGCCATGCTCGCCAATGAACTTGCTGGTCTTCTCGCAGCAGTATTCCTGGAACACGAAGGTCGCCTTCGCGTTCAACGCGCGCTCGACTTCCTCCTTGGTCGTGCCGCCTTCGTACATCCGGAACTCGCCGTCGGTCGGCGTATTCCACGTTTCGGATGGGTCGCAGATAATGTTCATTGTCACGCCGAACAGATCGAAGATGCGGCGAATTTCCTTCATGTTGCCGACCACGTGGCCGTCGAAACCGCCGATGAAGTTGACGCTGTCGTCGGGTACGCGCTCAAGCGGCGTCGCTGTGCCGGCCTTGCCGTCCCAGAAGTGCTTGAGGATGCCGAGGAGCGCGTTGTCGTAGCCGGTCACGTGGCTGCCGACGAAGGCCGGCGTGTGCGCGAACGGCACGTCGTAGTCTTCCGGCACGCTGCCCTTCTGCTTGCTGTTCTTGATGAGCGCGTCGAGGTCATCGCCGATCACTTCCGCCATGCAGGTCGTGGAGACCGCGATCATGTCGGGCTTGTACAGGTTGTACGCATTTGCGAGGCCGTCGATCATGTTGTTCATGCCGCCGAACACCGCCGCGTCCTCGGTCATCGACGAGCTGACGCACGAGGTCGGCTCCTTGAAGTGACGCGAGAAGTGCGAGCGGTAAAACGCTACACAGCCCTGCGAGCCATGCACAAAACTGAGCGTCTTGTGAAAGCCGTTGGCCACGTACACTGCGCCGAGCGGCTGGCAGGCCTTGGCCGGGTTGATGGTGAGCGAGTCGCGTGCAAAGTTCTTTTGCCGGTAGTCTTCGCTCTTGGTCCACTCGACGATCTGCTTGACCTGCTCGTCTGAATGGTTGAACTCGAAATTTTCCTTTTTCGCGCGGAAAATTTTCTGGTACTCGGGCTCACGGAACAGGAGTTCCTGGTCGAGAATCTGGTCTGCGGATTGGGGCACGGGATGCTCCTGATATTCAATTCAATGGCCTGCCGGCCGGTGATCAGTCCGGTGATCGGTGCGGTGGCCACCGCTTAGGGGTTTTTCTTCCAGGGCGCCTTGGCGAGCCCCCACACCGGGCTGGAAATGGCCATGTCCATGTCGCGCGCGAAAATGGCGTAGCCGTCGTAGCCGTGATATGGACCGGAATAGTCCCAGCTGTGCATCTGGCGAAACGGCACGCCCATCTTCTGGAACACGTACTTTTCCTTGATGCCGGAGCCGACCAGATCGGGCTGGACCTGTTCGACGAACCTCTCGAACTCGTAGCCGGTCACGTCGTCGTAAATCAGTGTGCCGTCCTTCACGTAGTGCGTGGTGCGCTGATAGTCGTCGTTGTGGCCGAATTCGTAGCCGGTGCCGACCACGTTCATGCCGAGGTCTTCGTAGGCGCCGATCACGTGGCGCGGACGCAGGCCGCCAACGAACAGCATCACGGTCTTATCCTGCAGGCGCGCTCTGAACTTCGCGTTTACCGCATCGACCAGGGGACGATACTGGGCGATTACCCTCTCCGCGTTGGCTTTGATGGTGTCGTCGAAGTGGCTGGCGATCTCGCGCAGGCTCTTCTCGATCATCGACGGGCCGAAGAAGTTGTATTCCGCCCACGGAATGCAGTACTTCTCTTCCATGTGCCGGCTGATATAGTTCATCGAGCGGTAGCAATGCAGCAAATTGAGCTTGGCCTTGGGCGTGTTCTCGAGCTCGGCGATCGAGCCGTCGCCCGACCATTGCGCGATCACGCGCAGGCCGATCTCTTCGAGCAGAATCCGGCTCGACCAGGCATCGCCGCCGATGTTGTAATCGCCGATGATCGCAACATCATAAGGCGTCGAAACAAATTCGGGCCGCTTGTCCGGATCGGCCTTGTCGAATATCCAGTCCCGAATCGCATCGTTAGCCAGATGGTGGCCCAGCGACTGGCTGACTCCGCGAAAACCTTCGCAGCGCACCGGCAAAATGGTGTGCCCTTCATACTGCGCACTCTTCTTCTTCGAGACGGCCTCGATGTCGTCGCCGATCAGGCCGATCGGGCATTCACTCTGGATCGAGATGCCCTTGTTCAGCGGAAACAGTTCCTGAATCTCGTCGATGATCTTGTCGAGCTTCTTGTCGCCGCCGAATACGATGTCCTTTTCCTGGAAGTCCGACGTGAACTGCATCGTCACGAAGGTGTCGATACCGGTAGTGCCGATGTAGTAGTTGCGACGCGCGGCCCACGAGTACTGGCCGCAACCGACCGGACCATGACTGATGTGGATCATGTCCTTGATGGGCCCCCAGACGACGCCCTTCGAGCCGGCGTACGCGCAACCGCGAATCGTCATCACGCCCGGCAATGACTTGATGTTTGATTTCACGCCACAGTCGGGCTTGCCGTCCTCGAAGGTGCCTAAATGCTTGGCGCGCCGTTTGGCCATCTTCTCCGGGTAGGCCTTCAGCACTTCATCGATCAGGGCCTTGTTCGCGGCCTTGCGCTCTTCAACAGTGACGCTCATGGGGGAATGCTCCATAGGGTGAGTATCAAGCCTGGCAGCGGGTAGCCGGCATGGCCCGGTTCATCGCGTGAAGAAGAACACCGGGCCGCGCGCAGCGGCGCTCGCTTAGGCGGTCAGTTCCGCTGCAGGCTTGCCGACTTGCGATTCGTCGATGGACGTCATGATTCCGTGCTCCATTAACAGGTCTTCCAGTTGATCCATCGAGATCGGCGTCGGGATCGTGCCGTTGCCCGCGTTGTTGTGCACCTTGGTGGCGAGCTGGCGATACTCTTCCGCCTGTTTGGATTCGGGCGCGAACTCGATCACCGTCATGCGGCGCAGCTCGGCGTGCTGCACGATGTTATCGCGCGGCACGAAGTGGATCAGCTTCGAACCGAGCATCTTCGCCAGCGCTTCGGCGAGTTCGAGTTCCTTGTCGGTCTGACGCTCGTTGCACACGAGCCCGCCGATCCGCACACCGCCGCTGTTCGCGTACTTCAGAATGCCCTTTGAAATGTTGTTGGCCGCATACATGGCCATCATTTCGCCGGACATCACAATGTAGATTTCCTGCGCCTTGTTCTCACGAATCGGCATTGCGAAACCGCCGCACACCACGTCGCCGAGCACGTCGTACGACACGTAGTCCACGCCGTCATAGGCGCCGTTTTCTTCGAGGAAGTTGATCGACGTGATGACGCCACGGCCCGCGCAGCCGACGCCCGGTTCCGGACCGCCGGACTCCACGCAACGGATGTTGCGGTAACCGATCTTCATCACGTCCTCGAGTTCGAGGTCCTCCACCGAGCCGGCTTCGGCCGCTAGCGACAGGATGGTGTCCTGCGCCTTTGCATGCAGGATCAGGCGGGTAGAGTCCGCCTTGGGATCGCAGCCGACGATCAGGATCTTCTGCCCGAGTTCAGTCAGGGCTGCCAGGGTGTTCTGCGAGGTGGTCGACTTGCCGATACCGCCTTTACCGTAGAAAGCGATTTGCCGAAGTTTAGACATTGCATTTCTCCATTCAGGAAGAAGGGTTGAAACCAGGGTTGCGTAACCGCGACCATGTCAGCCTGTCGTGCCTGTATGGGTCTTCTTATATCGAGTCACGCATCGGCCGGACCTGTGTCCGCGCTGGACTCCAAACGCAGCTTCTATGCCACGTCACCAGCGGTACTGCGTCGCGTCCGCCCCGCCGCGCTGCGGCGGTTGGTTCGGGACTTTTGCGGACTCCTCTTCTGTCTTGTCGATTTCGCGACAAACCACGCGAACTTCGTCGCCAATGAAACCATTCGGGCGCGTTTGTCGTGCGATTTCTGTCGTATTGGCCAGCGTGCAGCCGGACAATCGCCGGGTTGCGGCCTGGTTCGGTTATTGCATTGATCGCGCCATGGACACACCAGCCACCCAAGCTTCGCGACCCGTGCCGCGCGAGACGCACTTCGACCGTCTAGGCGGCGAGACCGCCGTCATCCGCCTGGTCGATGCGTTCTATCGGCACATGGATACGCGGGCCGACGCGCAGCGCATTCGCGCGATGCATCACCCGGACCTGTCTTCGACGAAGGCCGTGCTGGTGCTGTATCTGTGCGAATGGCTCGGCGCCGACAAGCGGTACTCGGCACAGCGCGGCCAACCACGGCTGCGCACGCGTCATGCCGCATTCGCGATCGGCACCGCCGAACGGGATGCGTGGCTAGCTTGCATGCGCGCCGCGTTCGACGAGACGGGTGTCGATCCGGTGCTACGCGATGAACTGATGCAGGCCTTTTTCAAAATCGCCGACCGGATGCGCAATACGCAGACGTGAATCCCTCTTCAACGCTGTTTAACCCAAGGATCTGTGATGACCGAAACGCTCGCGCACAAGGAGATCGACGACACCGCGTTCGCCCGTCTCGAACATGAAGGCCGTCTGCTCAACCCGGTTCTCAAGGGGCTGACGAACAGGCTCGACCGGGTCGGCTTCCGTGGCGAACTTGCGCTGCGGTTTGCCCCGAAGCTCGCCGACGAAGCGCGGCCGCCGGAGCTGACCTGCGATCAGGTGATGGCATGCGCGACGATCGGCCATAAGCACTTGCCGTTCTTCGCCGGGTATCTGTTGAGCTTCGAGCATCTGAAGAACGTGGCCGAGGTGCTCAGCGACACGCTCTCGGCGGACGGCAAGTACTTTCTGTTTTGCGACAACATCGACCTGAGCAAGCGATATCAGGTGCCGTACAAGGGCGCGATGTTCTATGTGCTGCCGATTCTCGAGTCCACCGTCTACAACGAGATGCTCGAACTGCTGTACCTCGAAAAGAACGAATTGAAGAAAAAGGACTCAGGCGGCAAGCTGGATGCGGTAGCGGACGCGGCCATCAAGTTCGACGTGACCTTCGAGACGATCACCTACAGCGAAGGACTTGAATTGATGGGGCCGGTGCGCAACCCCAACGAGAACCGGCCCGTGTGAGGCTCGGGTCCCGACGGCTGCCGCCCGCGCGGCTGCGCTAACCGATGTTCCCTTGCACCCGAACGCGACCATGATCATGCACACCGACACTGCTTTCGTCGTCCGCGAACGCCTGGCCTCGCGCGTTGTCCGGAACCCCGATGCACAACTCGAAACGATCGTGCCCGCCGTACTTTGCACGTGGCTGGCGTACCACGGCTTCCCTGATCCGCATTCGCGCTGCGTGAACGGCGAAACCCCGTTGATGCGCGCCGCGCAGCATGGCGAGGACGCGGTCGTCGAAGCGTTGCTCGCACTCGGCGCACGCGCCGACGCGCTCGATGACGACGGCAACCATGCGCTCTGGTTCGCGTGCCTGCACGGCGGCCCCGCGACCATCCTGCGGCTGATCGACGCCGGCGCGCCGATCGACCATGTGAACGACGACGACATCACATGCCCGATGCAGGCAGCCGCGAGCGGCCGCCTCGACGTCCTGCAGATGCTGCTTGCGCATGGGGCGAACGCAGAACTGTGCGCACCGGATGGTCGCAGCGCGCTCGACATGGCAGCCGACCTCGGGCTGCAACTGCTGCTTGCTTTCGGATGACAGGCTTTGTTAGCGAGTCTTAAGAAGGACGTGCGTCGCGCGACCAGCGAAGTCGGTCCACTGATCAGTCGAAAAATCGTATAGTTTGCAGCCTCGTGCGGTGTCGAAGTACCAACGCCACGAAAACCGCTGCACGACGATCCGTTCCGGAAGCATCGCTTCGAGGGTTCGCTGAGCACCGACGAGCCCGTATAGAGGGAGACTCATGTCGACGTGATGCGCGGTGTGCTCCATGATGTGATGAAACAGCGCGCCAAAACGCCAGCGAAAGGTCAAGTGCACCGTCGTGGATACGAACGGATCTGAACGCCCCCATTTCGCGCGATCGTCGTACCAGCGGATTTGCGGATGCGTGTGGTGCGCGTACACGACGAAACCCACCATCGCGCACCAGAACAGGAACGGCACCCCGAACCCGCATGCGATTGACGGGACCACCCCCCGCTGCGTCGCGCGAGCGATCCACGCGAGCGCGCCGATCCACAGCAGCGCGAACACCGATACCAGCGTGCAGTCACGGAAGAACACGGGGCGCCGCGTCGGCATTGCGACCCGCGACGGGAAAAACATCTTCGTCCACCAGATTTCGATCATGTAGTAGAGACCAGGCGCCCAGCCGCTGCGATAGATACGTTCCAGTGCGCGCCGTGGCCCACTCAAGGCGCGATATTCCTGGATCGTCAGTGGTGCCCACACAAAATCGATGCCTTTCAGGTTCGTGTAGCCGTGATGCACCACGTTGTGACCCACTTGCCACAGGCTGTACGGCGTGAGCGACGGCAGGAAGGCGATCCGGCCCAGCCAGCGGTTGAGCGTGCGGTGCCGGGTCAGGCTCTCATGACATGCGTCGTGACCGATGACGAAGAGCCGCCCGATGACGAAGCCCGCCATGCATCCGAATACGGTCTGCAGCACGAACCCGTGCGCGAACACGCTCGCGGCGAGCGCACACAATAGCAAAACGTAGTCGAACACGAGCAGCAGAAGCGCGTAGGCGGTGCAGCGTTCGGCGAACGGTGTCAGCCACGAGCGGATGACCTTGCGATGGGGCAATGGCTCATTGGCGGGAACGGGGTGATTCGGACTGTTCATGAAGAAGACCGGTAGAGCGGTGCAGCACAACACCACGCACGCGGCCAACGGCTACATGCCGTGTCCGCGATGATGTGACCAGACCGTTTCGCGCTGGTGGCGAGTCAGCGCGACATCATGTTCATACTGACATTGTGCATCACCCAGATCGTGCCGAAGATCAGGAACAGCGCGGCGAGCGCGGTGTAGCATAACGCCAGCCCGTTCCAGCGCTGGCCGCGCGACAGGTCGAGATGCAGGAACGTCACCAGATGCACGACGATCTGCACGAACGCCAGCAACGCGAGCGCCATAATCGCGGAGCCGGACGGCAGCAACCGTTGCGTGACGATCGAGAATGAGCCAGCCGTCAGCGCCACGGCAAGCACGAAACCGGTGATATAACTGGCGACGTCACCACGCGAGGCGGTCGTGGACGTCGAGTGTGAATGGACCATTTAGAGCATGCTCCCGAGATAGACAAACGAAAACACGCAGATCCACACGATGTCGAGGAAGTGCCAGAAGAGGCTCAGGCATGTCAGACTCGTGAGGTCGCGACCGGACAGTTCAGGCGAGCGGACGACATGCACGACGAGCACGGCCATCCAGACGAGGCCCGCTGTTACGTGCAGGCCGTGGGTGCCAACCAGCGTGAAGAACGACGACAGGAAGGCGCTGCGACTGGGCCCGGCACCGTTGGCGACCAGGTGCGAGAACTCGCCCAGTTCTAACGCGAGGAACAGCGCGCCAAGCACGAACGTCACGAGGAGCCAGCCGATCACGGCACCACGCCCCTGGCGCTGCGCGCCGAGCATCGCGAAGCCGTAGGTGGTGCTGCTCAGCAGCAGCGCGCCGGTTTCAAGTGCGACACCGGGGATGTCGAACAGGTCCCGTCCGGACGGTCCACCCGCGAACTGGTGCGCCATTACGGCGAACACGGCGAACAGCGACGCGAACAGCATGCAGTCGGTCATCAGGTACAGCCAGAAGCCGAACACGGTGGGCGTTGGGCCGTGGTCAGCGCTCGACCTGCCGTGATGGACGAGTAATGCAGATTGCGTCATGGATCAGGTCTCCGCGGATTCGGGTAATTCAAGGGCGGCCGGGGTGGGTGCGCTGCCGCGTCGTGCTTCGATTTCGCGCACGCGCGAGGCCGGAATCACGTAGCCATGGTCGTCGCGGAAGCTACGCGCGATCAGCGCGGCGACGATCGCGACGAAGGCCAGCACGGCGAGCCACGTGATGTGCCAGACGCCGGCGAAGCCGAGCACGAGGCTGAATGCGCCGATCAGGAACCCGTCCGCGGTATTCGACGGTAGGTGGATGTCCTCGTAATGCGCCAGTGCGGCATTTGCTGCGCCGCTTTCCTTCATGTGCGCGAACGCGTCGAGCTGGTGGACGACCGGTATGCGCGCGAAGTTGTAGACAGCGGGCGGTGACGAGGTGGCCCATTCGAGCGTGCGGCCGTTCCACGGGTCGCCCGTCAGGTCGCCGTATTCCGGCTCGTTGCGATGGATCACGCTCACGACGACCTGGGCGATCTGGTGCACGACACCGAGTGCGATCAGCACCACGCCGCATGCGGCGACGAACAGCCAGGGATGCCAGGTCGGGTTGTCGTAGTGATTCAGGCGCCGGGTCATGCCCATGAAGCCGAGCACGTAGAGCGGCACGAACGATACGTAGAAGCCGACGAACCAGCACCAGAACGCCCGCTTGCCGAGCTTCTCGTTAAGCTTGAAGCCGAACGCCTTCGGGAACCAGTAATGGAAGCCTGCGAGATAGCCGAACACGACGCCGCCTATGATCGCGTTGTGAAAGTGCGCGATCAGGAACAGGCTGTTGTGCAACACGAAGTCCACGCCCGGGATCGCCATCATCACGCCCGTCATGCCGCCGATCGTGAACGTGACCATGAAGCCGATCGTCCACAGCACGGGTGCGGTGAACTCGATGCGACCGCGGTACATCGTGAACAGCCAGTTGAAGATTTTCACGCCCGTGGGGATCGCGATGACCATCGTCATAATGCCGAAGAACGCGTTGACGTCCGCGCCGGAACCCATCGTGAAGAAGTGGTGCGCCCACACGAGGAATGCGAGCACCGTGATCGCGCACGACGCGTAGACCATCGTTCTGTAGCCAAACAGCGGTTTCTTCGCGAAGGTCGCGATCACTTCCGAGTAGATGCCGAACGCGGGCAGCACGAGGATGTACACCTCCGGGTGGCCCCACGCCCAGATCAGGTTCAGGTACAGCATCGCGTTGCCGCCGAGCTCGTTTGTGAAAAAGTGCATGCCTGCGTAGCGGTCGAGGCCGAGCAGTGCGAGCGTCACGGTTAGGATCGGGAACGTTGCCATGATCAGCACGTTCGAGCACAGCGCGGTCCACGTGAACACCGGCATCTTCATCAGCGTCATGCCGGGCGCGCGCAGCTTGACGATCGTCACGAAGAAGTTGATCGCGGTAATCAGCGTACCGACGCCGGAGAGCTGCAGACTCCAGATGTAGTAGTCGACCCCGACGCCCGGACTGAACTGCAGCTCCGACAGCGGTGGATACGCGAGCCAGCCGACCTGCGCGAACTCGCCGATCACGAGCGACAGATTGATCAGGATCGCGCTGATCGCCGTCATCCAGAAGCTCAGCGAATTCAGGAACGGGAAGGCGACGTCGCGCGCGCCGATCTGCAGCGGCACGACAAGATTGAAGAGGCCGACCATCAGCGCCATCGCCATGAAGAAGATCATGATGACACCGTGCGCGGTGAATATCTGGTCGTAGTGGTGCGGCGGCAGGTAACCGGGGCCGTGAAACGCGATCGCGAGCTGAAGCCGCATCATTACGGCGTCGACAAAACCGCGCACGAGCATCAGCACCGCGACGATGATGTACATGATGCCGATCTTCTTGTGATCGACGCTTGTCAGCCACTCGGTCCAGAGCCACTTCCAGCGGCCGAGCTTCGTGAGCGTGACGATGACCGCCAGCACGATGAGCGCCATGAACGCGGCCGCGCCCATGATGACCGGCTGATCGAACGGAATCGCGCCGGGCGTGAGTTTTCCAAACATGGCTTACTCCGTGGTCTGCGTGCGACAGGCGGCGTCGCGGAAGGCCGTGACGTTGCCGTTGTTGTATCGGGCAACGATGTTGCGGAACAGGTACTGGTCGATCGATGAGAAGTAGCGTACCGACTGCTTCTCGCTCGGCTTCGCGACTTCGGCGTATTCGTCCATGCTCAGGCGGTCCGGCGAAGCCTTGACCTTCCGCACCCATGCGTCGAAGTCGGTGGCGCTCGTCGCGAGCGTACGGAACTTCATGTCGGCGAATCCCTTGCCGCTGAAGTTGGCGGACATGCCTTCGAAATTTCCCGGTGCATCCGCGATCAGGTGCAGACGGGTCTGCATGCCGACCATTGCATACACCTGGGTACCGAGTTGCGGGATGAAGAATGAGTTCATCACCGAATCGGACGTGATCCGGAAATTTACCGGCGTATCGACTGGCACGGCGAGCTGGTTCACCGACGCAATGCCGAGGTCCGGGTAGATGAAGAGCCACTTCCAGTCGAGCGCGACCACCTCGACGTCGATCGGCTTCACGCTCGACTGCAGCGGCCGGTACGGGTCGAGCTCATGTGTGGTGCGCCAGGTCAGGATACCGAGGTACAGGATGATCAGGGCGGGGATCGTCCAGACGACGATCTCGATCGCCGTCGAGTGCGCCCATTTGGGTGCATAGACCGCGTGACGGTTCGACGCACGGTAGCGCCACGCGAAGAACAGCGTCAGCAGGATCACCGGGATCGCGACGATCAGCATCGCCCACGTGGCGGTGGCGATCAGCGACTTCTCGGCCGCGCCGACGCTCCCTTTTGGATCAAGCACAGTCAGATCACATCCCGATAGACAGGCGCTCAATGTCGTGACGATGGCTATCGACCGTTTCCTTAAGGCTTTTCTGTCTGTCATAGTGGTTAAGTCCGGGTTGTGGCACTTTCGACCTGAAGCTGGCTTGACGCATGCGGCATCACACTCGCAGCGTCATGGTCCGACAACCGGCCAGCTTTGTGATTGATGTCGATCAAGGACGAACAAAGCGGCGGGGTGCGGTGCACTGACGCAGTGCGCGGGCTAAATCAGGCGACAGTCTGCTGCGGCAAACCGTAGATCAGGTCGACGTTGATTGAGAGAAATCCCGCATCGCGTGCGCCGCTGAGTGCGCGTTCCACCACATCGAGTGGCTGGATGCGATTGACAGCTTGCTGAACGTCGGTAGCAAAGTCCTGTACGTCGAAGCTCGCTCGGTTGAAGCCGAGGCGCGCGAGTGGTGAAAGCGTTTTGGTGCTGACGGTTCGCGGATCAATTTCGATGGCAAGTTCTGCGTCGATCGAGAACGCGAAGCGGTTCTGCAGTTGCTGGAAAGCTCTTCGAGTTCGGCAACAGGGAAGAAGGTCGGCGTTCCACCTCCCAGATGCAGCTGCACGGTTCGCCGGTCAGGTCCGAGATGTGACGCGGCCAGATCCATCTCACGAACGAGGTAGCTCAGATATCTGGCGCTGCAGCCATGGTCGTGCGTAATGACCTTGTTGCATGCGCAGAAGTAGCAGAATGATCTGCGTGCCGTTCGGCGGCTGCAGCCAGTCCGGCAATGGCTGCGAAATCGGTGTCTCCGGGTGCGAGAAACATCTTGGGTACGAGTCAATGCGGTTGAAGGCCAATAGTCCGGCCTCAAGGCTCCCGCTATCTCGACATTCCTCCGCGTGACCCGGTGTCGCATCCTGACTTCGGGATCGGGACCGGTTGACCCTGCGCAAGGGCAGCCCTGATTTGCGCGGCGACAATTCCCCGCATACATCAACAAGGGGAAAGCGATGAAGCACATGATCAAGGCCGTCATGATCGTGGCAAGCCTGTGCGCTACCGGTTTGTTCGAAGTGCTGGCATACGCGGATGACGTCAGCGCGAACGGAAGCACGATGGCAGGCGAGGTGACGGCGGATGGGATCCACGCCGGTGACGTGCTCGTGCGTCTGCGTGCCATCTCGATCGAGCCCGAAGTGCACACCAGCGGCACGTTGTCGTCGCTCGGCGTGGGTGTCAATAACGCACTCGTGCCGGAGTTGGACCTGACCTATATGATCCGCGACGCGATCGGCATCGAGCTGATTCTCGCCACCTCGCGGCACCACGTGACGTCCAGCCTCGGCGATCTCGGTGGCGTGAACGTGCTGCCACCGACGCTGCTGCTGCAATATCACTTCAACCATGCTGGCATGATCCGACCGTATGTCGGCGCGGGGGTCAACTACACGTACTTCTACAACGACGGCCTGAGCGCGGGCTCCGAAGGCATCCAGGTGTCACGCAGCAGCTTCGGTCCGGCGGTGCAGGCTGGCGTCGACGTGCAGATCACGAAGACCGTCTTTCTCAACGCGGATATCAAGAAGATCTGGATGCACACGGACGCCTCGGTCGGCGATAGTTCGTTGGGCCGACTGGACATCGACCCACTGGTACTGGGAATAGGCGTCGGGATGAAGTTCTAGCGAGCGCGCAATGACAGACCACAGCTCGCACCAACGGGCGATCCGCTGCGCCCCATCCACCTGAAACGGAGATCTGGTCACTATGCCTCTGTACGACTACCGCTGCGCGGCCTGCGGCCACGCATTCGAAACGCTGGTGCGCGCCGGCCACACGCCCGTCTGCCCGCAATGCGGCGGCACCGCGCTGGACAAGCAGGTCAGCGCGCCGGCCTCGCCCGGCAAGAGCCGCGCGATCATCTCCCGCGCGCGGCGTCAGGCGGCGCGCGAAGGGCACCTCAGCAACTATTCGCCGGCCGAGCGCCGCAAGCTGCTGCGCTGAGCCCAACGGGGAATCGCGCTGTCGATGTAGATGAACCTCGAGGGCGCCTACGAGATGGCACTCAGTCTCACCGTCTTCATGGCCGGCACGCTGGATCGGGCCACCGCCGACAGCCTGCTGGAACACGCGAAGGGCATCTGACCGTATATCGACGCGTGGCTTCGCAACATTGCGTCAGCACGGCCGCCCTCGCGCTCGCGCCCTTCGATGACCACGACGGAAACGTCCTGCGCATGCAGTACGCGCGCCAGCGCGAGGCCGCGTAGACCCGCGCCGACGATGGCCACTTCGACCACCAGCGATTCGACCGCGGTCATCTCGTCGCTCAAAGCCCAGAAACAAAAAACTGCGACCGCTGCGCCACGCCTGCACGGCAGGCGGAATGGGCGTCTGGATATCGATCTCAGTCATGACTTCGACGAAGTCGCTGTCAGAGACCAAGTAGTTAGAGGCCGGCGCATGGCCGCCAATCGGCTTGTAGAGCAGCGCGCCCGAGGCCGGCACGTCATCCAGCAACGCGCCGTCTGCGCTATAGGCCGCGAACCAATGGCCGAAATGCTCGGCCTGCGACAGCCCCTGCAACTGCGCCCAGCCGCCCTGCGGCCGCGCCTGCGCCAGCGCGCAATGCAGTGCCGACGGCGTCGGCGTCATGGCGAAGGCCTCATTCATGACGCTCACCAGCGACTTGCGATGCTTGAAGTTTTCGATGAACTGCGCCGCCTGGGTCAGCCGGGTGCGGATCTTGTGCAGCACGCTGACCTTGGCCGTGATGATTTCGGCGAGCGCGAGCGGCGTGGCAGGGACGGCCGTGTCGGGGCACAGCGCGAGCAGCGCCGGTCCCAGGTGCGGAATGACGCCGCCCGCAGGCGTTCGGCGATGGTCTGGACTGAAACGGTTATGCAGTGCGCCTCACAGATAAATGGCAGCGCCGGCGCCCACGTTGGTCGCGGTGTCTTTCAGCGTCTTGACGATGTACCTGACCTGGTCGGTGTCGAGCAGCGTGTGCAGCGGCAGCGCCAGCGCGCGATCGCCGATGCGCTCGGTGTCGGGCAACAGGCCGCTCTTGCGGCCGATCGCATCGCCCGAGTTCATGTAGTGGAACTGCTGATGCAGCGGATGGCTGTAGGCCACCGTCTCAATGCCGCAAGATTTCATGTCGTCGATCATCTGGGCGCGCGCGCTCTGCGTAAAACGCTTGCCCAAATGCACAACATAGAGCATCCAGTGCACTTCTTCGACGTCCTCGGCCACGTAGGCCGGCTTGATCCCTTCGAAGCTTTGCATCTCTTCGTGATACCAGGTCTCGACCTGCTTTCGCTGCGCGAGGCGCGTGTCGAGTTCGGCCAGTTGCGCGAGACCGAGCGCGGCGGTCAGATCACTGATGCCCGCCTGCAGCGGCACCCGCGAGCCGACCGAGACGGACGCGCGGTCCGTGACGCGCCGCTCGCGCAGATAGCGCAGTTCATGGACGAGTTCGTCATCGTCGGTGACGAGCATGCCGCCCGCTCCTGTGCACAGCGCGGACGGGCTGGAGAAGTCGAACACTGATACGTCGCCGAAACAGCCGACGTTGCGGCCCCGGTAGCGCGAGCCCAACGCCTCAGTACTGTCTTCGATCAGCCGCAAGCGCTGCGCGTCGGCCAGTTCGCGCAGCAGCGCCCACGCGGCCGGGTGGCCGTTGGTATTGCCGGCGAGGATCGCGCGCGTGCGAGGGCCGATCTTCTGCGCGGCTTTTTCGGCGCTCAGACAACCGCTCCAGTAGTCGATGTCGGCGAACACCGGCACGGCTCCCGCCAGCGTGATCGCCTGCGCCACCTGATGCCACGTGTGCGACGCGCAGACCACCTCGTCTCCCGGGCCGATCCCAGTCGCGCGCAACGCAATCCAGGTGGCGAGCGTGCCGCTCGCGACCGCGACCGCATGCTCCCGGCCAACCCAGCCCGCAAACGCGCGCTCGAACGAATCAAGCATCGGCCCGTCGCTCCAACGCGAGGATTGCAGCACCGCGTTGACGAGATCGATCTCGCGCGCCGCGCAAGCCGGTTCGCTCAACGCGATCTCATCGATTTCCATGCGCCTTGTCCTCAGTCAGGATCAACGCATCGGCCTCTTCAGGCCGCCGCGTGATGGTCCTGTAATACCCGGCCGATATCGCGAAATAGATACTGCGCACACCGAACCGGAGCGCTGCTGTCTCGTCGCGCATCGCCGTTGCGCTGACATGCATTGTGCGCACCTCGGGATAACGTTCGTGCCATTGCGCGGCGGCGTCGCGTAGCGTCGGTGCCGTGCGGAGCAGGTCCGCCGCGAAGTCCAATTGCTCGGCGTTCAGGCTCATCTCACTCCTCCACGCCCGCAATACGCCGCGCTTCGACCGTGATGGGCAGTGGCGTATCGTCGGCCATCGCGGGCAATTCGAGTTGCCAGCCGTTCGCGAGCGTGACGAGACCGCCCCACATCCCGGGCTGCGCCATCGCGACAATGGGCTCCTCCAGGTCCTTCTTTGGCACGTAGGCGCTCAGCGCGCCCTTGCTGTCCTTGCGGATCATGACTTTCATGGTTGCGGACTCCGGAGGTTGATGACAGGTTCAAACCAGGTTCAAGCGGGATGCGCTGCTTCCTCCAGCAGTGGACGAAGCAACCGCGGCAGATGGGCGAGCACGTACTCAATGTCCTGCGCCGTAGTGATTTCGCCGAGCGACAGCCGCACCGCCGCCAGCGCCTCATCGCGCGGCACACCATAGATCGTCGCCCGGCTCCGTTAGTTTGCTTCACGGCCAGAACACGCATTCGCAATCGATGCACAGCGTGTCCAGCAACTCGGCCAGGCCGGTGCTCTCATGCTGGGGCATCCATCGGTGCGATGCATGATCGCGCGCGCTCAGGTGCCACATACCGTCTTCATCGCGCGTGAGCCAGGCTATGTCGATCAGCCCGCCATTCGCGTCGACATTGCGGGAGCAGCACGGACTCTCGACACGGAACCCCGGCCCATCGCGCAGCACGCGCGGCACCACATAGCGGTAGCGGGTACGCTCGCGCAACGCTTGCTCGATCTGGCGCTGGGTCAGGTCGAAAGGGCGGCCCGCGCGCAAACCGTCGCGCGGCGCCGCCGCTTCTGGCGCGCTCGCCTGAACCGTCATGACATGGCTCCTTCTTCGGGTAGCAGGCCGGCGGGTGCGGGCGCAATTTCATTCTCCGTGCATCCGACGACACAGTTGCCGAACTCCACCAGATAGACCGGCTCGCCGCTCTCAATCACCTGGCCGACGTTGACGATTTCGCCGACCGTACCCGCCTCGGCCAGACAATCGTCCTGGCCGCGCTCCGGAAAGCTGCCGTCGTTGCACAGGTCATCCAGCGCGATCACGCGCATGCCCCACTGATAAGCAGGCTGAACCGGTTCGATACTCATGCTGACGGCTCCTGCGGTTGCGACGTTTCCGGCTGGACCCGCGTGCCGATCTTGTGCAGCGCTTCGGCCCGCTCGCCCAAGCCTTGCAGCACGTCGTCCGGCAGGTTGTCGAGCGTGCATAGCTCTTTCGCGCGCATGCCGACACGGTGGCCGCTCTCGACGAAATACACCGCGTAGATATAGAACTGCTGAAGGAAGGTGTCGATGCTGGTGACGTAGCCAATCTCGCCCTTGTTCACCAGCACTTCGCCGATGTCCTTGCCGTTGTAGGTGCCGTCGTTGCGGATCACCGCGCGTGCGATCACGCGCTCGCCGTAGTTGAAGCGCGGGGGAAACGCGACCTCGATCAGGTCGTCATCGCGGTTGATGTCAGCCATGCTTCACTCCTGCTGATCGTTGCGTCTGTCCGGTGGTCATCAGGTTCGCGACCTCGCCCGACTGCCGGCGCTGCCGCGCGAGCGCGCGCACCTCTTCGTCCGCGTCATCCATCAGCGACGCCACGATTTCGCCAGCGGCGCGCCGCGCGACTTGCCAGCGCACTCGCCAATCGGGATCGAACGCGAGGCGCGATAGCAGCGTCGCGGGCAGACGCTCGGCAACGATGCGGCGTACCTCGGCCTCGCTGTCGTCGGCAATACGCAGCAGCGCGGGCATCTCAAGACGCTCGGCCAGTCGCATCCGGACTCCGCGATCAGGGTCGCCGATCATCTGCGGCAGCAGCGCGAGCGGCAGACGCCGCGCCACCCATTCACGCACGCCGTAGTCGGCATCGCCCCGCATGCCGATCAATGCAGCAGGCGACAGGCGCTGCGCCACGCGAATCCGCACCTCGCGATGCGGATCGTGGATCAGGCGTGCCAGTTGCGCCTGCGGCAATCGCAACGCGAGCTGCAGCCGGACCATCTCGTCCGGGTCGCCGAGCAATGCCGGCAGACAAAACACACCGGCGTGACTCGCTGGCCCGCAATCGTGCTCCGCCGGCAACTCGCGCAACCGCACGCACCCGCAGCCGGCGCAGTCGAGCGGGCCGCCCTGCCAGTGGCGCGGTGCAATGTCGCCGCCTGGTACGCGCACGTTCTGTACGCTCATGGTTTCGTCCCCGTCCAGCCGCGCGTCGGATATGCACTCAGCGCATCCATTGCATCGTCGGACCCGACGCCGGACTCATGACGATCCAAGACCTGCGAAAGCAGCGCGCCCCCCACCCGGTCTTCGGGATCGAGCCGGCGCAATTCGCGCAGTCGCATGCGCGCTTCTTCAAAGTCGCCGAGACGCATGTTGAGGTACGCGAGGCCCTTCAGCGTGAACAGATAAAAACGCGCGGCCGCGTCATAACGCGTGGTCACGATCGCGGCCGCATGCGGTTCATCGCCGAAATCTGAGCCCAGCGCGGTGCGGGCGACCGCCAGCGCGTCTTCGCCGATCGCACGCGCCTGCGCCAATTGATGGTCGTAGAAGTAAAAGCGGTACAGCGCGATCAACGGCACCGGATGGCGCGGCGCGGCGGCGCGGGCGCGTTGCAACAGCGCGAGCGCCTCGCCGGGGCGCTCGCGCAACCGACCCGCCTCGGCGATCAATGCATTGACGCCCGACGGCAAGCCGCCGCCAATCGCGCTCTGCGCAAACGCGGTCATTACGTCGTCGAGGGCACGGTCGCCGGACTCCATCGCCATCGCTCCTCTTCAGGAGATCTGACGCGGCAGCGGCGGCCGCCCGCGGCCAATCGCGCTGACATCGATGGTCGCCACGCCCGGCGGCGCCGACTCCGCACTACTACTGCAACCACAAGCGGCCTGGTTCGGATTGAAGAAGATCAGGCCGGACTGGGTTAGCCTGTCGGCGAAATCGATCGTTATGCCTTCGAGCATCAGCCGGCTCTCAGCCGGCAGGAATACGCGCAGGCCGTTGATGTCGAGTTCCTGTTCGCCTGGTTGCAGCGCCGGCTCGGCGGTGAATTTCGCGGTATAGCCGGAACAGCCGCCGGCGCTCACCACCAGACGAAAGCCGGCCCCAGCCGGCAGGCCCGAAAAGCGCACGATACGACGCATGAACTTCTCTGCGGCGCTCGTAACAGTTACGTTGGACAGCATGATGCGTAGTCTCCTGATGGATGAATGGCCGGCCCGGCCACGAGCCAGACTCAAACCTGAACGATGCAGCCGTCCACGGGACACACGGCGACGCACTGCGGGTCGTCGAAGTGGCCTTCGCATTCGCTGCATTTCTTGGGGTCGATCGCGAACACGCCGCCTTTGTCGCTGATCGCGACATTGGGGCATTCCGGTTCGCAGGCCGAGCATCCCGTACAGGTGGACGCAATAATCTTCAGAGACATGGAGGCTCTCCTGTTGTCCTGTCTGGAAGGGTGTGGGGTGTCACGCCGCTGAGGCTGACGAGGTGTAAGCACCCTGGCGGATCGAAGCATCGCCGCGGTCCAGGTGCACGATGGCGCCGCTGGCGATGCGACTGCGGTAGTCGTTGAACCAAGCAAGCACCGCTTTTTCGATAAATTCGCCGACGTACTGATCGACCGGCTCGATGCCAGCTTGCGCCAGTTCGTCTTTCGGGCAGGCGCCGATCTTCGCGACCAGCACCGCGTGGCAGTCGCGAAGCGCGCGCACGACCGACGGTAGTTGCTCGTCGTCGCCGTAACCGCCCCGGCAATACAGGTCCACCCGGCGATGGCCGACGAACAGCGCTTCGGCTGCCGAGACCTCGAAGATCTGAAACTCCGTGACGTGGCCGAAGTGCTCGTTGACCCGGCCGCCGCCCTTCGTTGCGACCGCGACCAGCGCCTTCATGTCGTCGGCGACGTCGATCTCGCGAGAGACAGCCAGCGCTTCCTGCTTCGCGTCGTGCTGCGCCTGACGCTCGGCTTCGACGCGCTGCTGGTATTCACGGCGGCGGTCGAGGTCGTAGACCACTTCCATCTGCTCGATCCTGTCGAGCGTGAAATCCTCGCTGCGGTCCTCGCCCAGCAGGCCAACCGCATCCGCGCGGCACTGGCGGCAATGACGCATCAGGTTGGCGCCGCCCATGCAGGCGTCCTGCACGGCCTTGAGTTCCTGCGCAGTCGGTCCGCGCTGGCCGCTCAGGCCAAAGTGAGTGCCGTGCTCGGGCTCCGAGATCAGCGGCATGATGTTATGCAGGAACGCGCCGCGTTTCTTGACGTCGCGGTTGACCTCGATCAGGTGCTCCTCGTTGATGCCGGGAATCAGCACCGAGTTGATCTTGGTCAGCACGCCGCGTGCGGTGAGCATCTCGAGACCCTTCATCTGCCGGTCATGAAGGATTCGGGCTGCTTCGTAACCGGTCACGCGCTTGTGCTTCCAGAAAATCCACGGATAGATTTTCTCGCCCACCGCCGGGTCGACCATGTTGATGGTGATTGTCACGTGGTCGATGTTGTACTTGCAGATTTCGTCCACGAGGTCGGGCAACGCCAAGCCATTGGTCGACAGGCACAGCTTGATGTCCGGCGCCTGTTCCTGCAGCATCCGGAACGTCTCGAAGGTCTTCTTCGGGCTCGCCAGCGAATCACCGGGACCGGCGATGCCAAGCACCGTCATCTGTGGAATCTCGCTTGCGACCGCCACGACCTTCTTCACTGCCTGTTGCGGCGTTAGCTTCTGAGAGACCACGCCGGGACGCGACTCGTTCGCGCAGTCGTATTTGCGGTTGCAGTAGTTGCACTGGACGTTGCAAGCCGGCGCCACCGCCACATGCATGCGCGCATAGTGATGATGGGCTTCTTCCGAGTAGCATGGGTGATTCTTGACCTTCTCCCAGATGTCCGGCGGCATGTCGTCGAGACTACCCAACGCGCCGCAGCTGGCCTTACCCTCGCCACCGTGCGTGCCGCAGCCGGCACCGGTGGACGGGTCTTCGATCTTCACACCGAGCGGTTTAATCTGCCCGATGCTGATATAGGCCGCTGCGGGCAAGTCGCTCGCATTTGAACTCGCTTGCATGGATATCTCCTCGCAACCAACGGCGGCCGCGCGCAAGCCATAGAGCCAGATCCATGCCACTCGACAAGAACGCCAGGAATCAATGGGTTAGGATATATTTCGCAGTTCTGTTTGATCCCGGCGCGCGACGTATCCCTACATTTTCGTTGCGTCGTGTCGGTGTTGCGACAAATCTCACACGACCCGGACGGCATGTTCTAAACCAGCGAGAGGGACCCGCACAAACCAGATCAATCGTTCGCGTTCACCCTCCGGCTTCCCTGGCTTGCGATTTCGCGAACGTGTGGTCGCCCGCTGCTGCTCGTCACGCGAAAGTCCCGTAGCGCTCACGGCCGCGCAGTTGCCCGTCCGGTTCGGCCAGCACCACAAAGGCGCGCCGCCACTCCATCGTCTGCACAAGATAGTTCAGGGACTCGCGGAAGGCTTTCGCCACATCGAGCGACGAAACCAGCGTCTTGCTCACCTCGTAGACGCCGTCCAACGCTTGCCTGAATGTTCACCGTTGACTTCCCCTTCGTGCGCTGCGCGCTTTCGATGTACCAGCGCAAGGCGCACGATCGACCCAAAGACACAGCGTTTGAAGTAAGCGCATTTCAACGCCTGACGATTCAGCCATCGCGCATGTCAATCCCGCGCGCGTAACGACAAATCCGACAAAAAGAACGGCGGCAATCCTCACTCGTCGGGCGCATCGACTCAAAAACAACAGCGAAACAACAGCGGCCCAGCTGAAAGAGGCCACTAGAGCGTGACAATCCAGTGGCATGGAAGTTGCCTCAAGGTCGCATTACCCCGCTTTCAAGAGCCTGCAATGTCGGATTTCCAACGCGTCAGTACCAGCCTCCATCCGCGCGGCGCCCACCCGGTGCATCTGGATCATGCCGCCACCACGCCGGTCGATCCGTGCGTGATCAGACGCATGCTGCCTTACCTGACCGAGATGTACGGCAATCCCGCCAGCCGTTCGCATGCCTACGGCTGGGTCGGCGAAGAAGCGGTGGAACTCGCCCGCGAGCAGGTCAGCTCGCTCGTCAACGGGGACCCGGACGAGATTGTCTGGACCTCGTGGGGCTCGGGCCGCGCATGCGGATCGCGTGCCAACTGCACGGCGGCGTCCACGAGCGCGGCATGCGCTCGGGGACGTTGTGCACGCATCAGATCGTCGAGGAACTGCCATTGCCGCCGATCGAGATCCACTGCTCGATTCTCGCGCCGAGGACGCGATCAAGGCGGCCGTGTCTGACTTTCGCTCGCGCCAGACGATTCGAGGCGCAGCAGCCGACGACCTGTAACTCGCCAAGCAACCGACCTGCTCGTCTAACCCGAAATGAGTCCATTCAAGCCTGAGAGGAACCTCCATGGAAACGCTCGCCCAACCGGCTTCCGCCACACCCGGCGTCATGCCCGGCCTACTCGAATTCACGCCTCAGGCCGCTGCGAAAGTGGCCTCGCTGATCGAGGAAGAAGGCAATCCCAACCTGAAGCTGCGGCTGTACGTGTCAGGCGGCGGCTGTTCGGGCTTGCAGTACGGCTTCGCGTTCGACGACCAGGTGGCGGACGACGACATGCAGACCGTCACGGACGGCGTCACGCTGCTGGTCGATTCGATGAGCCAGCAATACCTGCCCGGCGCGCGCGTCGACTACGAAGACAGCCTGGAAGGTTCGCGCTTCGTCATTCACAACCCCAATGCGCAGAGCACCTGTGGCTGCGGCAGTTCGTTTTCCGTGTGAGGCAATCATGAAATCTCACTGACTGGCGCCTCCCGACGACGAGGAGAACAACCAGTTCGACAATGCGTGGGGCCTTGACGTGCAATCGCGTCTCGCGTGCTGCGTGAAGCTGCGCAACGCCGACCTGACGATCGAACTGCCGCCACATACGCGCGAGCTCGCGCGTGAGCATTGAGGGCATGCGTCCTTAGCGCTGTGCGGCCTCTTCAAGCGCCATAGCGGTCATAGCCGCGCTGATAGCCGCCGCCTGTGTTTTTCTTCCCGCATCGCCGTCGCCATGGATAGCCAATTCCTCCAGCGTTTGCATCGCGCCGACCGCATCCGCACATCCTGGCTGACCACGCCCATCGCATCGCGCATCGCTTTCTGCAGCGCCGTGTTCATCGCTACACCTGGCTGTTCGAAACAGGACATTCGCGACAGGTCTTCGTTGGAACCGCTTCATCACAGCGCCAGCGAACACGGGAAAGCCCCGCGGCAAGCGGCTATTCGCACTAACGGTGCATGGCGCAGTACTTGCAAACCGTATGATCAAATGCCTAAAGGACAACTTCCCGTGTCGAATCCGATCATCAACGACACCACACTGCGCGACGGCGAACAGACCGCTGGCGTCGCATTCACGGTTGCCGAAAAATGCGCGATTGCCGAGGCGCTCTCAAGCGCCGGCGTACCCGAACTGGAGATCGGTATCCCCGCGATGGGTGCCGAGGAAATCGATTGCATCCAGACCATCGTCGCGCTGAATCTCGACGCCGATCTGATGGTCTGGGGCCGTCTCACCGACGCGGACCTGGCGTCGGCCTTGTGCTGCAATCCCGACATCATTCACCTGTCGATTCCCGTGTCCGATATCCAACTTCAACACAAATTGCGCCAGCCGCGCTCGTGGGTGCTCGCGCAGGTGAATCGCGTGATCAGCGCCGCCGTCAAAAGCGGCCGCAAGGTTTCGCTGGGCGCGGAGGATGCCTCGCGCGCGGACCCCTCGTTCCTTGCCGACGTGGCGCGGCACGCGCAACAGTGTGGTGCGCAACGCATCCGCTTTGCGGACACGCTCGGCGTCCTCGATCCTTTTTCGACGTATGAAGCGATTGCGCGATTGCACGACGCGGTCGATCTGGAAATCGAAATCCACGCGCACAACGACCTCGGGCTCGCGACCGCGAACACCCTTGCCGCACTGCGCGCCGGCGCAACCCACTCCAACACCACTGTCAATGGTCTCGGCGAACGCGCCGGAAATGCCGCGCTGGAGGAGATCGTGATGGGCGTGCGCCATATCATGGGTCGCAACACCGGCGTCGACACGACCGCGCTATTGAGCATCTCGCGGCTTGTCGAACGGGCTTCAGGACGCCCGGTCGCGCTTAACAAAAGCATTGTCGGCGCCAGCGTATTCACGCACGAGTCGGGCATCCACACAGACGGGCTCGCGAAGAATGCATCGACCTACGAGAGCTTCGATCCCGCCGAACTCGGTCGCGAACGCTCGGTCGTGCTCGGCAAGCATTCGGGTTCGCAAAGCGTGCGCCGGGCTTATGACGCGCTCGGCCTGGCCGTCAGTGAAAAGCTGCTCGTGCTGCTGCTGCCCCGTATCCGCCACCATGCCACCCAGCACAAGCAAACGCCCAGCGCCGCCGACCTCTATCGCTTCCTGATCGAGTTGCGCTACACCGTCGGAGAATTGTCATGAGCGGCGCTGTGGTCGGCTTCACGAAGTGCGTCGCGCGATCCGAACAGTCGGGCACGACGACGCCGTGCCCCACCAGCGGCGCCTGCGACAAGTACTTCGCCGAGCCGACGTTCTGTCCACACCTATCCTCATCCGCTTGCAAGGAGTAAACGCGATGGAAAGCTTTGTCCAGCAACTCAAGGCGCTGTCCTCAGCCGAGGACTTCCTGCAGTTCTTCGGCATTCCGTTCGACCAGAAGGTCGTCAACGTGAGTCGACTGCACATCCTCAAGCGCTTCTTTCAGTACATCCAGCAACAGGACGCGCTGCCGGAAGGCGACGAAGCCGCCCTGTTCGCGTCATATCACGCGCTGCTGCTGAAGGCTTACGGCGACTTCGTCACCTCCACGCCGGCGCAGGAAAAAGTGTTCAAGGTGTTCCGGGACACAAATGGGCGGCAGCACGTTTCACTCGACAGTCTGCGCGCGTCGCTGCCCGCGCGCACCCTTGCCGGACAGGTGGAGCAAGACCATGCACATCGTTAAGACCATGCACATTGTCGTCTGCATCAAGCAGGTCCCGGACTCGACGCAGATCCGCGTTCATCCGGTCACCAACACGATCATGCGCCAAGGTGTTCCGGCGATCGTCAACCCGTATGACCTGTTTTCACTCGAAGAGGCGCTGCGACTGAAGGACCGCTTCGGCGGCAAGGTCACGTTGCTTTGCATGGGCCCGCCGCAGGCCGAGGAAGCGCTGCGCAAGTGCATCAGCTTCGGCGCGGACGACGCCGTGCTGCTCACCGACCGTGCATTCGCTGGCGCGGATACGCTCGCTACGTCGTACGCGCTGGCAGCGGGTATCCAGCAGATCGCGAAGGAGCAGGCGGTGGACATCGTGTTCACCGGCAAGCAGACGATCGACGGCGACACCGCGCAAGTCGGCCCCGGTATCGCCAAACGCCTCGGGCTGCAACTGCTGACCTACGTGTCGCGCATCGTCGAGACCGCTCTCGATGCGCGCACGATCACCGTCGAGCGCCGCGCCGAGGGCGGCGTGCACGTGCTCAGGACTGCGCTGCCGTGCCTGATCACAATGCTGGAGAACACCAACGAACTGCGCTTTGCGACGCTGCCCGCGATGATTCACGCGGCCGGCTATCCGGTGCACAAATGGAACTGCGAACAGGCCGGCATCGAAGATCTTGGCAAGATCGGCCTGAAGGGCTCGCCGACGGTGGTCAGTAAAGTCTTTGGACCGACGCCGCGCAGCGAGAAAGCGGAGATGCTCGACCTCGACGCAACGAGTCTTTGCGACGTGTCGGTGAACCTGCTGCAAAAGATCTTCGCGCGCCATCCTACCCTGGAAGCTGACCTGCTGATGAAGGAGGGTTCATGAACGCACCCGCCGCCCCCGCGAAGAAACCCGCCGGCCGCGCAGGACGCAATCTCGAACTGCCGAAACACCTGAAGGCCTACAAAGGCGTCTGGGTCTTTATCGAGCACGACCGTGGACACGTGCACAGCGTCTCGTGGGAACTGCTCGGTGAAGCGCGAAAATTGGCCGACACGCTCGGCAGCCGAGTGGGCATCGCGGTGCTCGGCGGCGCGAATGAACCGCTCGAACAGTTCGCCGCAGAAGCCTTCACTTACGGTGCGGACGATGCGTACATCGTCCACGACCCGGTCTTGCAAGGCTATCGCAACGAGCCGTTCACGAAAGGGCTGACCGACCTCGTCAACCGGCATCAGCCCGAGATCCTGCTGCTGGGCGCGACGTCGATGGGCCGCGACCTCGCCGGCTCCGTAGCGACGACCCTGCTGACCGGGCTGACCGCCGATTGCACCGGACTCAACATCGATCCCGCGTCGCGGGCGCTGGCGGCGACGCGCCCCACCTTCGGCGGCTCCCTGTTGTGCACGATCATGACGCTCGCGTACCGTCCGCAGATGGCGACGGTGCGCCCCCGCGTGATGCCGATGCCGCCGCGCGACGCCGAACGCACCGGCAACATCGTCCATGGAACGCTGGGGATGATCGAGACGGACATCGTCACGAGGCTGCTCGACTTTATCCCGGATGCGAGCAGCAACCGGATCAACCTGCCCTATGCCGATGTGATCGTGAGCGGCGGCAAGGGGTTGAAGAGCCCTGAGAACTTCCAGCTGGCGTTCGAACTGGCGAACGTGCTCGGCGGCGAAGTGGGTGCGACCCGGCCATGCGTGCAGGCCGGCTGGGTCGAGGGGGAGCGCCAGGTGGGACAGACCGGCAAGACGGTGCGGCCCAAGCTCTACATCGCCGCCGGCATATCCGGAGCGATCCAGCACCGCGTGGGCATGGAAAGCGCAGACGTGATCGTGGCGATCAACACCGACCCGAACGCACCCATCTTCGATTTCGCACACTACGGGATTGTCGGCAATGCGTTGCAAGTGTTGCCCGCGCTGAAGCAGGCTTTTGCGGAGCATTTGACCCGGCGCCGCAAGCAGGCTGCCTGAGGAGAATCACGATGAGAAAACCTTCACAGTTCGATGTGATTGTGGTCGGCGCCGGTCCGTCCGGCAACGCTGCCGCTTACACGATGGCCAAGGCAGGTCTGGAAGTGCTGCAGATCGAGCGGGGCGAATATCCGGGCAGCAAAAACGTTCAGGGTGCGATCCTGTACGCGAAGGCGCTCGAAGAGATCATCCCGGACTTCCGCGACGATGCGCCGCTGGAGCGCCACATCATCGAGCAGCGGATGTGGATGCTCGACGATACGTCGTTTGTCGGTACACATGTGCGCAGCGAGGATTACAACAAGCCGCCCTATAACCGCTACACAATCATCCGCGCGCAGTTCGACAAGTGGTTTTCATCGAAAGTGCGCGAAGCCGGCGCACTGCTGCTCTGCGAGACCACGGTGAAGGAACTGATCATGGACGGCGACCGGGTGGTCGGCGTGCAGTGCGACCGCGAGCACGGCGATGTCTATGCCGACGTGGTGGTGCTCGCCGACGGCGTGAATTCGACGCTCGCGCGCAAGGCGGGCTTTCATGGAGAGATCGGGGCCGGCAACGTTGCGCTCGCCGTCAAGGAGATTCTCTTCATGCCGGAGGAGACGATCCGCCAGCGCTTCAACGTCGGCGAGGACGACGGCGTCGTGATCGAGATGGTCGGCAGGATCACCGACGGCATGATGGGCACTGGCTTCCTCTATACCAACAAGGAATCGCTCACCATAGGCGTGGGCTGCATGCTGAGCGACTTCAAGAAAAACCCCAACCGCACGAGCCCCTACGCGCTCCTCGAAAAGATGAAGCAGCACCCGTCGATCGCACCGCTGATTGCGGGCGGCGAGATGAAGGAGTATTGCGCGCATCTGATTCCCGAAGGCGGTTTTCACGCAATCCCGCAGGTCTACGGCAACGGCTGGATGATCGTTGGCGATTCAGGCGGTTTCGTGAACGCCGCGCACCGAGAAGGATCGAATCTTGCGATGACCACGGGACGCCTCGCCGCCGAAACGGTGATCCACGCGAAAGCCGCGGGCCACGGCTACCGCGCCGGCACGCTCAAGGCCTACAAGGCCGCGCTCGATCAGAGCTTCGTGATGAAAGACCTGCACAAATACCGCGACATGCCGGCCGTGCTGCACCAGAATCCGCAGTTCTTCACGACCTACCCCGACCTCATGGCACGCGCCGCGCGCACGATGATCACGGTCGACGGTAAGGACAAGAAAAGCAAGGAGCGCGAGATTTTTTCGAGCTTCCGAACAGCCCGTTCGCTTTCCGGCATCGTGGGTGACGCTTACAAACTCCTGAGGGCCTTCCGATGAGCACCCTACCCGTCAACGTAGAGGAAAAGCTGTTCCAGAACCGTTATCGCGTCGATGCAGGACGGCCGCACGTCCACATCAAGGATGCCGACGTCTGCCAGAGCGAATGCAGCGCGAAGAGTTGCACCTTCGTCTGCCCGGCCTCGTGCTACAAGGCCGAAGGCAACGGCGCGGTGACGCTGATCACCGACGGCTGCCTCGAATGCGGCAGTTGCCGCATCCTCTGTACCGACCACCAGAATATCGAGTGGGACTACCCGCGCGGTGGTCACGGCATCCTGTTCAAGTTCGGTTGAGGAACATCGTCATTGCCAGACCAGAACGACATGTGTTTGCTCGCACCGAGAACCGGCCGCCGCCGCATCCGCGGGGCGCCGGGCGGCAAGGGCTCGACCGCGCTGCTGAAGGCCTTCTGGGCGGAACAGCAGAAACGCCAGGCGCCCGATACCGTCGCGATCATGTATTCGGGCTGCCTCGGCTCCTAGTGGAAGCGTTGCTGCAACGGGCCGTCTGAGGAGACACACGATGTCCAACGGCCCGCCATCGCATCGTTGGCCGACGACAATCTGGCAGCCGGCGGCGTGGCAGCAGTCGACCGTGCGCTGAGCGCGACATGGCCAACGAACCGGCGATGACAGCGCCGCGTTCGCACCACCTTAGTCGAGATACGGACCGCCCCCTAAGATCGGACGTGCTGTTCTCGACGCTTACCGAATTAGCACCGACACGGGGGCCGCTTCCGATCGTGATCGTGCCAAGGTCCGCGCCAAATCCAGATTTGACTTCTCCGAGCCATTCGCCTCAGTCGCGATGTCGCGGCCCCGACACGCCGCAAGTCCGACAGTCCTTTCAGAAACGCTTGATCTCGACACCGTATTTCCTCAGCGCGTAGCCAATCTGGCGCGGTGTCAGTCCAAGCAGCCGCGCCGCTTTTGCCTGCACCCAGCCGGATCTTTCCATGGCGGCGATGAGACGCTCGCGGTTGGTCATCTTCGAATCACTTCCGAGGACTGCGCCGCCAGCCGCTAACGGAGCCCGCTCGCTGCCGACAGGCTGGACCGCAGCAACTGCGCGCGACGTAGCAGCCTCAGCCTGCGGCGTAGCCGGCTCCACGGGCACTGGTACGATTGGCCCAGGCTGCAGCGCCATTTCGTCCGATCGGCTCTTCCACAGCATCGCGGACAGGCACTGGCCGTGGCAGCAGGCAAAGTCGTTTCTCACGATCGCTGGTCCCGGCGCCAGGGTCGCGCTCCGCTGCACGCAATTCTCGAGCTCGCGGACATTGCCGGGAAAACCGCAGTTCATCAATACTTCAATCGCGCTCGCATCGAAGGTCAGCGTACGGCCGTTCTCGCTGTTGAAATTCTCGAGAAACTCAACGGCGAGGAGCGGAATATCACTGCGCCTTTCACGCAACGGCGGCAACAGCAAGGGAACCACGCAGAGGCGATAATAAAGGTCGGCGCGGAACTCGTTCCTTGCCACCGCCTCTTCCAAGTTTTTATTCGTGGCGGCAATCACGCGAACATCGACCTTAATGGTCTGGTTGCTGCCGACGCGCTCGAATTCTTGCTCCTGCAGGACGCGCAGCAGCTTTGCCTGGAACGAGGCCGAGATCTCGCCGATCTCGTCCAGAAACAGCGTCCCCTTGTCGGCGAGCTCGAAGCGCCCCTTGCGCGAATTGAAGGCGCTGGTAAAGGCACCCTTCTCATGACCGAACAATTCGGATTCCAGCACCGTCTCATGGAGCGCCGCGCAATTGAGCTTGATGAAGGGCCGCTTGGCGCGCGGCGACAGCTCGTGAACGGCCTTGGCGACCAGCTCCTTCCCGGTACCGGATTCGCCGCGCAACAGAACTGTGCTGTTCGATTCGGCTACCACCGCGATCTTCGCGAGCAGCCCGCGCAGCGCCGGGCTGTCGCCAATGATCCCCTCGATCTGAAACTTCTTACGCTCACCTGCAGGGTGCTTGAGCTCGGACAATGGCTTTTGCAGCCCGTCCTTCCCCGCCATCAGTCGCTCGCGGTCGCTCTTGAAAAAGCGATGCAGCTTCACCGTCTGCCCCACCAGGTTGGCGACCATGGTAAGCAGCCGCACGTCGTAATCGAGCCGGAAGTTCGACTCATAGCCCAGGATGCGGTCGATGGTCAGCGTGCCTACGACTTTCGCGTCGATGCGAATAGGGACGCCAATGAACGACACTCGCATGTTGTCGGAGGCACCGAGCACGCCCATGTCGGCGGCACTGAAGCCCGAATGCACCGCTATGTTCTCGGCGACGAGCGGCCTGTCCGTCGCCATGATCTGGTCAATTGCCTTCTGCGGCAGGCGCATCCGGTAGTGCTCATCGCTGCCTTCGCTCCAGTCCGCGCCAACGGTAATGTCCGGTACGCCATCATCGTCGAAGAGAGAGACGATACCGAGTCGCATCTGAACAAACGATTGCAGGAGATCGATGACGTTGGCCAACGTGACTTCGAGCCGGTAGGGGGCGGTGAGTACCTTCGATATTTCGAAGATGCCGGTAAGCACGCTCTCGTGCCACTGCACAATAGGGACCGCGTGGTCCGTCTCGGACTTTGAGCCAGGCCTTTCGCGTACGGAAGCGATATGCAGCATGACGACGTCCCCGTTGTGGGGGCCGTGCTCCCCGTCACCTTGTTCGGATTTGCGGGCATTGTGTTGCATATCATCCTCGATCTAGCGCCCAATTTCACGGGCTGACTTCAAAAGATAATGCCCTTTCATGGAAGGACGGTGAAACTGTAGTGCCTTGATGTACTTATTTTCTGCTTTTGCGATTTCGCTGCGTGGATTCCGTTAGGAACGCGAGTTCCATTGATGTCGCTCAAATCAACTGCGATTTGTCTACTCCAGGTGCAGCCGATTACAGGTGTCGTCCATCATTGATTTCTGCCTCGGTGCCCGTGAGATAACTCGCCGCATCCGAGCATAGGACGAAGATGATCTATCTTTGCGACCTCTTCGGGCATGCCCACCCCGGCGCAGCGGGATATTTGGCACAAGAAGCGCTTCCGTGTCGGGCGACAAAATGTTCCTCTTGAACTGGCCGAGAACGTATGGAAACTGTTTTCAGATCGTCAGATCCGAGCCTATCGGTGCTGACCCGTCCGAGCGTTCGGGTCAGGAAGTGTGTGGCCCCCAATCCAGTGCTTCAGCGTGCCGAAGACATATTCGACATGTGCTTCTGCGGATGTTCATTGCGTCAGGCTTGCGCTCTAGCCGACGCTGCATGGCTTCAACTATATGCTCATGTTCCCATCGTCGAATGCGACGGTAGTCGCCGGGTGACATCGTTCCTTGAGCGGGCAGGCGCTGGGCAGGTAGCCGTCGTACTTGCGCACGTTCTGGCCAAGGAAATCGAAACCGTCTGCAATGTTCGTGATCCGGGTCTTCTCTTCCGAGCGCTCCAGACCTTGAGCGGCCATAAACTGCCTGACCGCCGGAAGCACCTCGAATTCGAGCACTTCTTTCGACATACCGGTCACAATAAAGTCATCGGCGTAGCGAACGACGTTGAGTTGGGCCTTGCTGCGTGCCGCCGCGGTGAGATTACGCTCGGTCATCAAAGCATCGAGCACGACGAGCAGATTTAGATCGAGGCCCTTGAAGCGCATGATCCCAACTTATCCATAGTGTGGATGCGTTCCATCAAAACAATCGATTTTACGAAATGCACGGCATGGAGGATAGTGTTCCTGGTAAGTCCATTTCAATTTCGCAAACCTGCTGGCGCCTTCGTCGTGCCGGGGTAGCGGATGAAGTGTGTCGTAGAACTGAGCGAAACCGAGGAATGACGTTGCAGCAGTTGTCGATCACTCACATGCATCGGGACACGCGCACGCGAGCGGCGGCCCTGTCGTTGCGCGGACACAGGATCAAGCGCAAGCTCGCCGCCGGGCAACTCGGCGTGAGCGGGCAGTCGGTCCGTGACCGGCTCACGCATGGCGCAACAGCGGCGTGTACGGCCCGATGGGCGGCCATAACGGTGGGCACATGAAGCAGCACTGGCGACGCTTCATCACCTGGACGAAGGAAATCGCCGATCCCGAACTCGCTGAACTTTCTCGGCGGATACGGCACCGAATTTCAAGTCAATTTCTCGTGGACGCTCTCATGAATACTGTAGCAAAACGTCGGGCCGGAGAAATAGAATTTGGGCATATCAAGATGGTTGTCGATCTTTGCCCTGACTCCGAGAAAAATCCTCAGGTGTACGCCGAGCATCAACCGAGGCACATGTCCAATGCGGCCACGGTCTTCGGCGGCATGGGCAAGCTGGATCGCGCCGACACGACGCGGCAAGCGTCTGGCAGGTCGCGTAGGCGCTTACTACCGGCAAAACTTCGCATAGTTCTCCAAACCCTTTCTATATCGGCCGCTTACCTTCGTACAGTTGAGGCAACCCTCGACTTCGGCTGGGCTTCGCGACAAATCGGGAGCAGCCGATTGCAGGTGCCAAATGCTTCAGTGACCCGGCCAAATGGATCTCGTGTCAATCGCGGTCAGATCGTGCGGAAGATGCGGGGGAAGTCTTTGGTAGATCCGGTGCGAAAGGCACGCGCAGTCGATGTAATCTCCATCGTGGAAGAGGTTCAATCGGTCCGTGAAGCGTTGACGGAAATACTCTTTTCTTCGGGCTTCATCCCAGCACTGTTCCAGAGTGCAGATGATTTCTTGAAATCGCACCGCTTTCTCAGCAAGTCCTTCGCGTGCGTCAGGTCCACCCTCAAAGGCCGGACGGCGCATAGGAGGCAGTCGTGAATTTGGCCGTGTCCACAGATAGAGGACCTCTCTCCCTGCGCTCTCAGGTGCGGTGGAGGCTGGCTTGGGAAAATGAGTTGCGACTCGCCGACCACATCGAACTGTCCGAGTTCTTCCAAAAGACCTACGGACCGACCGGGGCGTTTAATGCAAAACCATTCGAAGGCAATCACAGTTGGGCTGGTGCGAGGCCAGAGGTCCGTGCAATCGGCTACGACGCGCGCGGCGTAGCGGCTCATGTCGGCGCACTGCGTCGTTTCATCAAGGTTGGCGCAGTCGATCTACTAGTGGCCGAACTAGGATTGTACGCGGTACGTCCGGATCTCGAGGGACTCGGAATCCCTCATTTAATGCGCGTGATGTATCCCGTGTTGCAGGAACTTGACGTTCCATTCGGCTTCGGCACGGTTCGACACGCGTTGCGGCAACATATTGCAAGGCTGCTCGGCCGACACGGTCTGGCGACTATTGTGTCTGGAGTTCGCGTGAGGTCGACCCTTCGAGAAGTGCATCTCGACACGCCGCCCACGCGCATCGAGGACGTACTCATTGTCGTCTTACCGATTGGACGGTCAATGAGCGATTGGCCGACCGGAACGATAATTGATCGGAACGGGCCAGAGCTGTGAGGCACTGCTTATCCGAAGCGCGCAGCGAGTGCGCTGACACCAACGGACGTCGCAGCGTTTATTTGACGTTTGACGACGGCCCTAATCCACTTTGCACACCGGACGTCCTCGATGTGCTGGCGGAACACCGGGTGCCAGCTACTTTCTGCGTCATCGGTGCGTACGCAGCGGACCAGCCGAAGCTGATCCGACGGATGATCGCAGAAGGGCACGAGGTCGCAAACCACACGATGACTCATCCGGACCTGTCCAGATGCGAACCCACCGAAGTACAACAAGAAATACTAACGGCAAGCAAGGTCATCAGGATGGCGAGCCCCCATGCTTCGCTGCGGTATATGCGTGCCCCGTATGGCATGTGGACCGAAGCAGTGTTCACTACGTCAGCGAGCGCTGGTCTGGCGCCCCTCCACTGGTCGGTAGACCCGCGAGACTGGTCTCGTCCCGGCGTGGACGCGATTGTCAGCGCAGTGCTGGCCTCTGTCCGGCCGGGTGCAATTGTGCTCTTGCACGACGGATGCCCTCCCGATGAATTGGGACGATGCACTCTCGCTAGTCGGCGCGAGCAGACCCTCATGGCGCTTTCCCTCATGATTCCAGCATTGCATGACCGGGGGTTTGCAATCCGATCGCTTCCTCAACCTCACCGGACAAACCAGACACCCTATGAACCTGCTTGGCGCAACTAGCACTGTCGCTGTCTCGTGTTATGCGCTGCTCTCGACTGTCTATAAAAGCACTCAGACGCTTTATGCTCAGCCGACAAACGTGTCATCGCTGTCGGACGGCCTGGTCGACTCCGACACTCTGCCGGGCGTGGATGTCATCGTTCCCTGCTTCAACGAGGACCCGCGCGCGCTCTCGGCATGCCTGGAGTCCATCGCACTCCCAAAGCATCTAGATGACGCTCGTGCTTTCCGTTGAGAATCTAGCAGTTGGTTTCTAAAATCCCTTACCGACTAACGATTTGTGCATCCGTCGACTCCGTGAAACCTGGGAGCTTCTGAGCCTTACCGCAATCAGCTCGGCACTGGCCCACCGCCAGATTTTGCACGGACAGGAAGATTCCCCTGTGAAGCGTTGCCCGCGCGGCAAAGCGTTCGTACCGCATCCACATATAAACGTCTCAATCTGATGCACCATTACCTTGGGGGCCTGCAGAAATATTCGAAGGACATCACCCTCTTTCTGGCGCCCCACATCAACTCCTACAAGCGATTCCAGATCGGTACGTTTCCGCCGACCAAGGTCGCATGGAGCCAAGACAATCGGACGGTCGGTTTCCGCCTTTACGGCGAAGGCTCGGACGCCGTCCGCGTTGAGTGCCGCATTGGCGGTGCGGATCTGAATCCGTATCCCGCTTTTGCGGCCCTGATCGCGGCGGGGCTTGCGGGCATCGACGAGAAGCTGGCATTGCCAGACCCGCTTGTCGGCGACGCTTATCGGGATGCCGATCTATCGGAAATTCCGAAAACGCTGCGGGACGCCACCGACATGAGTTCGACATTCTGTCCGCTAGCGGATGGAACCGATCGAGCCACCTCCAGCGCTGCCGCATTGTCCGGAACGTAACATTCGCGACACGAACAATCGGATGATGCACCGCCATAACCCGACATTGTGCCGGTCAACATCCCGCAAATTGTGCTCCGACTGTAGATGCTCGCTTGGCACAACGCTTGCGATCCATCGCCGACAACTCAAGAGACCTGACATGCTCAATCCGATCATCAATGACACGACGCTTCGTGACGGCGAGCAGACCGCCGGTGTCGCGTTTCGCACCGAGGAAAAATGCGCGATCGCCGCCGCACTGTCGCAAGCCGGCGTGGCCGAACTCGAAATCGGAATTCCTGCCATGGGCGAAGACGAAATGGCGTGCATCGCTGCGATCGTCGACCTGAACCTCGACGCCCGTCTGATGGTTTGGGGGCGCCTCACGGACGAGGATCTCACCGCGGCATTGCGCTGCGATGCCGATATCGTTCATCTCTCGGTTCCCGTTTCGGATATTCAGTTGCAACACAAGCTGCGGCAGTCGCGCAGTTGGGTCCTGGCGCAGATCGCACGCGTCGTCGACGAGGCAGCGAAAAACCATCCCAAGATTTCCCTTGGCATGGAAGACGCCTCGCGCGCGGATCCCTCATTTCTCATAGAAGTGGCTCAATGCGCGCAGCAGCACGGGGCCCAGCGCGTGCGCTTTGCCGACACTGTCGGTATCCTGGACCCCTTTAAGACCTTCTACGCCATTGCAGCGCTGCGCGTCGCCGTCGATCTGGAGATCGAAATCCATGCGCACGACGACCTCGGGCTCGCCACAGCCAACACCCTGGCCGCCCTTGGGGCCGGCGCGACCCATGCGAGCACCACCGTCAACGGGTTGGGTGAGCGCGCCGGCAATGCAGCGCTGGAAGAAGTCGTGATGGGCGTGCGGCACCTGCTGCGACGAGACACTGGCGTCGACACCAGAGCGCTGCCCGACATTTCGTCGCTGGTCGAACAAGCCTCAGGCCGCGCAGTTTCCTTCAACAAGAGCATCATCGGTAGGAGCATCTTTACTCACGAGTCGGGCATTCACACCGACGGCCTCGCGAAGCACCCCACGACCTACGAGGGATTCGATCCGGCAGAGCTCGGCCGGCAACGGTCGACGATACTCGGGAAACATTCTGGATCTCAAAGTGTGCGTGAGGCCTACGACGCTCTAGGCGTGAGGGTGTCGGAGCGGCTCATCCCGCTCCTGCTTGCGCGCATCCGCTCTTTCGTCACGCAGTACAAGCAGGCGCCGAATGCAAGCGATCTGCGCCGCTTCCTGACCCAAGCCCACAGCACGCGGGTGAAGGTGTCGTGAGTGTGGTTATGGCGGCCAAACTTGTCCAATAGAAGTAACGACATGCAAGAAGTTATCGAACAACTGCGTCACCCGTCGTCGGCCGAGGATTTCCTGCGATTCTTCGACATCGCATTCGACAAGAAGGTGGTGAACGTGAGCCGCCTGCACGTCCTCAAGCGCTTCTTTCAGTATATCGAGCAACAGAAAGAACTACCGCGTAACAACGCGACGGCCGTGCTCGCCGTCTATCGATGCTTACTGCAGAAGGCCTACAACGACTTCGTTGTATCCACGCCCGCGGAGCAAAAGGTCTTCAAAGCGTCCAGCCTGCGCGACGTGTCGCTGAAACTCGTGCACAAGATATTCGCTCGCCATCCGACATTGGAGGCGGACCTGTTGATGAAGAGGGCCCCATGAACTCGCCCGCTGCCTCGGAAAAGAAGCCGGCCGCGCCGGTCAAACGGGCCGCCGGCCGTAACCTCAATCTGCCCGAACATCTGAAAGCCTACCAGGGCGTCTGGGTCTTTCTCGAGCACGACCGCGGCCACGTGCATAGCGTGTCGTGGGAGCTGCTCGGTGAGGCGCACAAGCTCGCCGACAAACTCGGCAGTCGTGTCGCTGTGGCCGTGCTCGGCGGTACCGACGAGCCGCCTGAGCAGTTTGCCAGTGAGGCGTTCAGTTTCGGCGCGGACAAAGCGTATGTGATTCACGACACTGTGTCGCCCGGCCATCGCAACGAACCGTTCACGAAGGGGCTGACCGACCTGGTCAACAAGTACCGCGCCGAGATTCTGCTGCTCGGTGCAACCTCGATGGCCCGGGATCTCGCCGGATCTGTCGCAACGACGCTCTTGACCGGCCTCACCGCCGACTGCACTGAGCTGAACATTGACCCGTAGTTGCCGCATTCTGTGCACGGACCATCACAACCTCGAATGGGCGTGTCCGCGCGGCGGGAATCGCATCCAGTTCAGGTTCGCGTAGACAAACACATCCATCGTCACATCGGCTTCCGAGCGCTGCAAAAGCGGCCGGACGCCTCATCATATCGGAGCAAATTGATGAATCTCATTACTGGTATCGAATCGACCGTTCTCTTCGGCGGCAATGTTCCCTCCCCCGTGCTACAGCTGATCGAGAGAACCCGCGGCGGCAGCAACGACGATGTGGCCGCCGCGTTGTGGACTGCGGTCCTGTCGTACCCGCGCTGCCTGCCCCCCTACTATCTGCTGTATAAGTTCCATGCGAACCGGGGTGAACTTGGCGAGGCGCAGGAGGTCGCGACCAAGGCTTTGGCGGTTGCCGCCCGGCAGGCATCGCTCGACAGCGACTGGTGTGCGGTACAGCCGGGCGACACCGACTTCACCATTCCTGGTCCGGGCCGCTTCTGGCTCTTCACACTGAAGGCGCTCGCGTTCATCAGCGTGCGGCGCGGTGAGCGCGCCGTTGCACTGAGGCTGATCGCCAAGCTGCGCAGGCTGGACCCGATCGATTGCATAGGCTTGGACGTCGTGGAAGCCTTGCTCGCACAGTCCGGATCCCGATAATCGCCGCCGGAAGATCAACTGACAGATTGACAATATGTCCCCGGCATGGCTATGGCAGAACTCCATTGCAGTTCATGGCGATCGTTTCAGTAGTCAAAGCCGACGCTCACCGCACACTTCGCGCGGGCGCGCACGCTGGCCTACCTAGACAGTCAGATCTTCATTCTGGCCCGAAGCAATCCGCGAAATCGGCACAATCGCCGCAGTTTGAAGCCTTGCAGATAATCAATGCCTCGCGCTCGCACACGTGCTTGTAGAGGATTTTTTTCGCTTCATGCCGTGGACGCTTTTTCAGCGAGCCGTGGAAACCGGTAGCCCAGCGCTGCCGACAATTCGGCGTACATCCGATAAAGAGACCGCGTCGCAAGCAGGGGTTGCGTTGCAACCAGAAACGCAAATCAAGGCAACAACCAGATTGACACACGGCTTGCCGGTCGCGCCGAACCTGCTCGATCAGGCGTTTGCCGTCACCGCGCCGAATGAGGCCCGGTGTGCCGATACACGTTATATCGCCACAAAACCCCCGAAACCCCACAAATCCATGCCGCAAAAACCTTGCTGAAAGATCCCATTTCCTAACTTGGCTGGATTGGTCTTCGCGTGGTCTTAGGCGGAGGAATCATGCGTGACGCCTCCTGCAATATTATCTCCAGCATCCAATTGCTTGCCGGATCACTGTTGTGAAGGGCAGACCATTGGACGGCCTCGGTGAATGCGGGACGTGGCAGCGGAAGTTCGACGATCCGCAGAGGCATCGCTTTTTCGAAATACTTGACCAGCCTTAACGGCATCGTCCCTATACGGTCAGTGTTTAATAGCATAGGCGGGATCATGCTAAAGCTCGGCACGATGACCTCGTCCCGTCTCTTGAGACCGTGCTGAAGCAAAAACCATTCCTCGATGGAGGGCTGCCGCGCCCGCCCGAACTTGACCACAACGTGCCCCATCGACATATATCTCTCGAATGTGAGTTGCCCTGATAGCTGCTGGTTCGTGCGGCAGCCTACGCACACGAGCGTCTCCTCGAACAGCTTCGCTTTAGGGTGCGCGCTCGACATGAAAAATTCCGGCAAGATAAGAAAATCGGCTTCGCCGCGCCGGAGAACCTCATCGGGGTCATCGGCAAGTGGCAGCAATTCGAAACTGACGGCGGGAGCTTCCCGTGCAATACGCTCCACGATCTTTCGAAAAAATACGACTGTCATGAAATCGGAAAGAATGATCCTGAAGCGGCGATCCGATTTGGCTGGGTTGAACACGTCCTGGGAAATAACGGAGAGCTGGATGTGCACCAGAGCCTCCCGGACTGGAGCAGCGAGCCCTTCTGCACGCGGTGTTGGGACAAGTTCCCGGCCCCTCATCGTAAATAGTTCGTCGCAGAAATAGGCGCGTAGCCTGGCGACGGCCGCGCTCATGGCCGGCTGGCTCAGGTTGATGCTGCGTGCCGCCGCAGTGAGGTTACGCTCGGTCATCAGAGCATCGAGCGCGACGAGGAGATTTAGATCGAGGCCTTTGAAACGCATGATCCCAACTTATCCATAGTGTGGATGTGTTCCATCAAGACAAACGATTTTACGAATTGTACGGCATGGAGGATAGTGTTCCTTGTAAATCCGATTGAATTTCGCAAACCTGCTGGCACCTTCGTGGTGCCGGGGTATTGGATGCAGTGTGTCGTAGAACTGAGCAAAGCCGAGGAAATGACGTTGCAGCAGTTGTCGATCAATCACATGCATCGGGAGCCCTCCTCGCGAACCAGCCGCATGTTTGGCAACGATTGGGGATTTCCTCGGGGTTCCAGCGCTTCAGCTTTCTGGTCGCGCCATCCTTCAGCGCCAAGAAACGCGACCCTGGACCAAACGGTACAGAATTTTCATGAATTGCGGCGCCATTTTGCAGACGGACCCTACGCGAGATTCTTTGGGGCTGGTGACGTCTGACCGGTGTTCGCAGCGGCGAGCGATACCCTACCTTACTTATGTGGTAGGGGTTCGAGTCTTGCCAATAGGGGCTTCCTACCACGATGAAGGAGAGAAACATGCTGTGCTTAGGAGTGAGCGGCGGGCTAGACAAAGTTCATGAAAATTCACTCGAACTGCCGAACACATTTCTGCACGACGGCGCTGCGGTGCTTGTCCGGGACGGACGCGTAATAGCGGCCGTCGAAGAGGAGCGCCTCAACCGGATCAAGCACTCTAACAAGTTCCCGAGCAGTTCAATTCAATACTGCCTCGCATCCGCAGGGATTCAGCTCAGCGATATCGACCACATCGCGTTTTACGCTACCGAGGCCTATTGCAACGTTATGCTCGAACGCCTGTGCCTGTCCCAGCCGAACATCTCCAATCCGGTGGATGCCAAGCTGTTTCTGCGTAACTTACTAATGCGGGAATTCGGTACCGAGGTCGATCCTTCGCGAGTCTCATTCGTGAGTCACCATCTGGCGCATGCCGTGAGCGCGTTTGCGATGTCTGGATTCGACCAAAGTCTGATCCTCGCGGTCGATGGCGGCGGTGATTTCCTCTCAGGGCTCTTGGCGCTCGGATCTGGAACCGAAATTACGCAACTCGCGACTTTCGCAGAGCATAATTCTCTAGGGCTGTTTTATCTCGAAACAATCCGGTATCTCGGTTACGGCTTGTTCGACGAATACAAGGTCATGGGGCTTGCACCTTATGGGGATCCCGCTCCCTATCGCGGGCTCTTCGAGCAATTCTATCAACTGTCCGTCAACGGTGAGTACCGCGTATACCTGGACCGCATCGGTCCGACGCTGCTCCGCAGCATCCAGGTCCGGCGAAAGGGAATGCCATTCACACAGCAGCATCGAGATGTGGGTGCTTCATTGCAGGAAGCGCTGGAGCGGATCGTGTTTCACATTCTCCGCCATCATCGCGAGGTCACCGGTATGAAGCGGCTGTGTATAGCCGGAGGAGTAGCTCATAACTGCACCATGAACGGTAAGCTGCTGTATTCGGGACTTTTCGAAGACATCTTCGTGCAGCCCGCAGCGCATGACGCCGGTTGCGCATTAGGCGCTGCGCTGATGCTGTCAAACGACTTCGGTCGGCCCGCGCCACGTGAGCGATTACAGGAGGTTTATTGGGGGCCCGATCTGGGGAGCGATCTGGTCGTGGAGCAAGAATTGAATGCGTGGGCCGGACACCTCGACGTTGAACGCAGTGATGACGTGGCAGGCAGAGCAGCGGACTGGATGGCCAATGGCGCCGTGATCGGCTGGGTGCAGGGTCGTTCGGAGTTCGGGCCACGCGCGCTTGGCAACCGCAGCATTCTTGCCGATCCCAGGCCGGCGGCAAACAAGGACCGGATCAACGCCATGGTCAAAAAGCGTGAGGGTTACCGACCGTTCGCGCCATCAGTGCTCGAGGACGATGCGCGCGAATTTTTTGACCTCCCAGAGCGCACCTGCGAATTCCCTTTTATGAATTTTGTAGTTCGCGTGCGCGACTCCAAGCGTCCCTTGCTCGGCGCCATCACGCACATTGACGGTACAGCGCGGCTGCAAACAGTATCGCGCAAGACCAATCCCCCCTATTGGGAGGTTATTAATGCGTTCAAGAAGCGGACAGGAATCCCAATTCTGCTCAATACTTCCTTTAATAACAACGCTGAGCCGATCGTAGATTCGGTTGCAGACGCGATTGCCACATTTCTGACGACAGAGCTGGATGGACTTGTGGTCGGGCCGTTCCTCGTCAAAAAGCGGCCCGCAACGCAGGAACATTGGACTGCGCTCGCGGTTTCACTGCCGCCCTATGCATCGCTCTATCGAGTCCGCGCTCACACAGCGCGGGATCGTCAGGAGACGGTGTGCGAAATTCGCACCGGCGGCTCCAACTGTGACAGTGTGCGTATTTCACATGAGTTGTTCGATCTGCTGATGCAGATCGAAGGCGAAGCCGTAATCGGACATCTTCTCGATACATTTACGCCTGAGCAGACTCGACGTGAAGCCCTCGTCGAGGAGCTGCGCGGATTGTGGGAACAGCGTCGGGTTCGGCTACATCCCTCACGGGCGTTGTCACGGTAACGACGCCCTTCCAATGAGTGGCTGAAGATCTGAAACCAGGTAACAGCGCTCGCGAGCTATTTGTCTAGAACGTTAAACAATAGCGTTTGGCCGCCGTGTAGTTCTTGTACCAACACGCCGGTGTCCAACGGAGCACCAGTCCCGGCCCAAGGTCCGGACACTTGCAGTGGCGCACCATAAAGGTAGGCGGAATTGACACATCAAACGAACTTCGAATTGCTGCGTCGGGAATTGGACGCAGACGATCCATGGCGGCTCGACAGCAATCCCTTTGAGCAGGAGCGCCACAGGCAAATGCTTCGGATGGCACTTTCGCAGGGATCCGTCACAAATGCGCTCGAAGTCGGATGCGCAGGCGGAGCCTTCACGGAAATATTGGCACCGCACTGCCAACGGCTCACCGTGATCGATATCGTGCCACACGCAATTGCCAGGACACGCGAACGGATGATGGACCCACCACACATCAATTGGATCGTCTCCGATGTCCAGCATTTTTCGACTGAGCAACAGTTCGATCTGGTCGTGGTGGCGGAGGTTCTTTATTACCTCGACGGCAGCGCCGAGGTGCGCGCGGCTGTCCGCAATTTAGCACGGATGCTTGCGCCCGGTGGACAGCTGGTTTTCGGATCGGCACATGACGCCAATTGCCGGCGATGGGGCCACATTGCCGGAGCCGAGACGGTCATAGCCATCCTGGAAGAAGAGCTGGTTGAAATCGATCGTTTGAGGTGCGTCGGTCAGTCGTTGAATGAAGACTGTCTGCTCGCCAGTTTTCGAAACGCGGCTTCGCCTTCGTGTGGACCAACTTACCAGCCTTAGGCCGGGAGATATTATGCGCATCTGTGGGATCAAACTGACGCACGACGGAGCGATCGCCCTTGTCGAGGATGGAAAACTGGTTTTTTGCGTGGAGCAGGAAAAGCGAGACAACAATCCGCGGTATCAGGCAATCGACGACCTCGACGCGATCGCGATCGCATTGGCCGAGCATGGTTTCGATGCGCACGATATCGACCACTTTGTCATCGACGGCTGGGACGGAGTAGTCGAGTCGCAGTTTCGCGTCCTCAGTGGGTCGATTCCCGTCAGCCTGAAAGGGGCCCCTTATGCCGAACGCCAAGCCGATGATCTTCTCGCTTCGATCGACGGCTCCGGACTGCTTGTCGGGGGCCAGTCCTTTCCTTATAAAAGCTATCCTCACGTGTCAGGCCATGTGGCCTCCGCGTACTGCACCAGTCCCTTTGCCCAAAGCGGGCAACCTGCATTCTGTTTGGTGTGGGATGGTGGCATCGTCCCACGCCTCTATCATGTAGAACGCCACCACGCCCGCCATATTGACTGCCTGTTCCCCGTGATAGGTCACATCTACGCTGCGGCGGGTCATCACTTTGGTCCTTATAAGAAGCCGGGCGGCGCCCGGTGGGATCTGGGTGTGGCCGGCAAGCTGATGGCTTACATCGCGCTAGGCTCCGTTGACGAAGATATCGTTGAGGTATTTCGCGAGCTTTATCAGGCACGCTTTGCTGGCGACACGGAGTGTGCGCAAGCTTATCGCGAGAACATCCACAGCGCGGACGCGTCACTAGCGGCTGTAGGAGAGTTCTTCGAAGCAAGCGGGCTGCGACTGGAAGCCAAGCCGCCCGAAGACGTACTCGCCTCGTTCCATGTATTCCTCGAGCGTCTTCTCGTTGATGAAATGGGTATCGCGCTGCAGCGCCATTCGATTGCGGGGCCGAAAAATCTGTGCATCGCCGGCGGATGCGGACTCAATATCAAATGGAACAGCGCCCTGCGCGCAAGCGGTTTGTTCGACGCAATCTGGGTGCCGCCGTTTCCCAACGATAGCGGGTCTGCGATTGGCGCCGCTTGTTGCGCGCTGGCAGTCGAGAAGGGCTTCGTGCCGCTGGAGTGGTCGGTATATAGCGGACCGGCCTTAAAAGGTTGCCAAGTACCGCCCGGATGGACGGCGTCTACTTGCTCCATTGCAGAACTCGCCAGCATACTCGCCACTAGCAAGCCCGTCATTTTCCTTGCCGGCCGAGCCGAACTCGGACCACGAGCATTGGGGGGCAGAAGCATTTTGGCCGCCGCGACTTTGCCCACAATGAAGGATCATCTCAACGACATCAAGTTTCGAGAGCACTTCCGTCCCGTTGCGCCAATTTGCCTTGAGGATCGTGCGCCGACCATTTTTAGCCCGGGGAGCCCTGATCCCTATATGTTGTTCGATCATCAGACGCGCGCGGAATGGCGAGAAAGAATCCCTGCCGTCGTGCATCTCGACGGATCTGCCCGATTGCAGACCATTTCGAGAACTTCCGAGCATCCGGTGGCGCAGCTTCTGGTCGAATACGAAAAGCTGACGGGTATTCCGTTGCTCTGCAACACGAGCGCCAACTATCACGGACGAGGTTTCTTCCCGGACGCTGCTTCAGCCTGTGCGTGGGGACGCGTCGAACGTGTGTGGTGCGATGGTTTGTTACTGACCAGGACTGGTCTGTCGCCGTCAGTCGACGAAACACTTTTCGCTACGTTGCCGTTCGAAGATTGCTGACGTTGCAGCTCAGTGGTCAGTACGACGCGGTCACTTGTCCCGGCAGCTCGCTCTATCGCTACGGTCCGAAGACGATCAGCCGGCCTCCCTTGGCTCGATTTTCGCAAGCACTTATCCCGGGCGGAGGTTGCTCATCGACCTGCGGAACCTCGATGCCATCCTCGGAAACGTGGCATCTTCTTCAAAATGCAGTGGGTAATGGGGCTCACGGGGCGTGCGGGTTAAAGCTGGAGAAATCCAGCTTGCCGGCGATGAGAAAGAGGACGGTGCGCATCGTCGTGAAGCGCGTGTCACCGCGAGCCTTGCGCTTGGCAGCTTGAAACAAGCCTTGATGGCCTCGATGAAGCCGTTGGTCTGGCGGGTCTGAGTCCAGGCGACGATGCCATCGAAGTGCTGGTGAATCATTCGCGCCACTTCCTTCATCGGCTCGACCTTTGAGCGCATGACGTTGGTGCACCACTGCCGCAACACGCGTGGACAATTGACGCACCGCAAGGTTTGCGTATGTTCAAAGTGTTCAGCTTCTCAATTCCTCGTATGATTCACTCAGGCGGCCCGAGGTAATGTCAAACCAAGCATAGTGCTGGTCAGAATGCCGCTATTGGGAAGAAAAGCGATCGTCATCGACTGCTTTCGTTTTCCTGCAGCGGGCATCGGCTACGCAGTACGCCGGCACCACCGCCTCAATCTTAGTCCACGGGAATTGCGCTGCACTATCTCGGTTGGCCAATTCCCCTCTAACGGCGGAACAAGTTCCTATGGACATGCTAGACGTCATCGGTATTGGTATCGGACCGTTCAATCTAAGCCTCGCGGCGCTCATTCAGCCCACCGGTTTGCGAGCGCTCTTCTTTGAGAAGCGCATAAAATTCTCCTGGCATCCGGGGCTCATGCTGCCCCAAAGTCAACTCCAGGTGTCGCCGCTCAAGGATTGCGTGACCCTGGTGAATCCCACAAGCCCCTATTCCTTTCTCAACTATCTCGCTGTACATCGACGCCTGTACAGCTTCGTGAATAAAGGTGGAAACAGCACGTCGCGACGTGAGTTCACCCACTATTACCAATGGGTCGCGCAATGCCTGGACACGCTTCGATTCGGCGAGGAGGTGATCGATATCAGGCCTTGCAATAAGGGCTATTGCGTGACCACCACCGCGCGCACATATCATGCGCGCGCGGTAGTGGTCGGGGTCGGGGTCGAACCCAAGGTGCCGGCATGTGCGCGGCAGGTGGTTGGCGAGACGGTCTATCACGTTGACGACTACCTTAACCGGAAACCGTTCAGCGAAGACGAACATGTGCTGGTGGTGGGCGGCGGGCAGAGCGGCGCGGAAGTCGTCGAGCACATGCTGACCGAGTCAGGTCCCGACAAGATCACTTGGGCGACGTCGCGCGCCAATCTGTTTGCGATGGACGACAACGCATTTGTCAATGAAGCATACATACCCAGTTATAGCCAACGCTTTCACACGCTGCCGATCCAGCAGCGCCGGGCCATTGTCGAAAGCGAAAAGCTCACCAGCGACGGCATCTCCGCCAGCCTGTGCAACCGGCTCTATGAAGCGTTGTACGAACGCAGCGTCCATAGCACGCTAGCCGACTGCTTTCGTCTGTTGCCTTCGGTGACGATGGACGAGATCACACGCCGCAGCGGTCGCTGGCATATCGGGTTGACCTCGCTCGTCACGTCGCAGCGCAACGGCATAAGCGCGGACAGAATCATCCTGGCAACCGGTTTTCAGCCGCGCCATTTGCCATTCGTTCAGAAGCTGCTCGACGGCGCAAGCCGTGAAGACGGTCTGCCAACGCTCGATCCCGATTACGCCGTGCGCTTCGATGCGCCAATGCCCGGTCCCGTGTATCTGCAAAACCAAAGCCGCGTCCAGCATGGCCTGCAAAGCGTCAATCTTTCGCTGGTCGCGTACAGGAACACCCGCATCATCAACAGTCTGCTAGGTCGTGCGTTCTATCCGGATGTTCCGGACCGGCAACTGCTCGACAGCCTTGAGGATCAGGAGACTGAAGCAGGATCGATACTGTGCGACGCGCATCAGGCCTCGCGTCATCCGGCAGTGGCGTAAGCGCATGACTAGCTCCTCCGTTTATTTATCGACCGGCGAGCGTGCGATCTCACACGCCGAGCACTTGCCGGCATCCCTCCAATTACGGGCGTTCATTCCGTTTCTGATCGCTTCACTGGTGATCGCCGCTTCGTACGGGACGAGTTTTCTCCTGCCCGAGTACCTGCAATCCCTGGGCATGAAGAGCGATGTCGCCGGCGCCGTGATTTCGAGCGGCATGGTCTCGACCATGATCTGCTGCTGCGTGGCTGGGCGCATAGCCCAGCGTATCGGTGTCATGCCGACCATTGCGCTGGCCTCGCTCGTCATGGCAGGCAGCATGCTCTGCTTCGCCGCTGCGCCAATGGACATTCGTGCCGTCTATGCAGGCGGTTTGCTGTTGGGCGCTGGGTGGTCCGTGTTCTTCATACTCGCGCCGCTGCAAATCATCCATCATCTGTGCCCCAACGCGCGTATCCAGTACCTGACCTTCGTCTCCGGCACGCAAATGGCCGGCCTAGGCATGGCGGCGCCTTTGAGCCGCCTGATCGCCCAACATACCGGCTCGATCGCGCTGGCCTACCTTCTGTTCGCTGCGGCATGCGCGGTGGCGGCAGTCTGCGTCAAGATCGCCGGCGAGGCGATGAGGGATAGGTCCTGTTTGCCGATGACGCGCGTGGCCATTACCGCGACCGACACGTTGGCCCTGCTCAGGGCACGAACAGCAGTGCCGATCGCAATGATCGCACTGGCAGCCTGTGTCTTCGCCGGGCTGGCGACTTACCAGACACCCTATGCCGTCTCGCGTAACCTCAGGCCAGACCTGTTCTTCCTGACGTTCACGATAACCAGCGTGGCACTGCGCTTGTCGCTCGCGAGAAGCCTGGGACGCATCAACCCCGCGCGACTGGCGCTCGCATTGTTTTTGCTGACCGGCGCCTCGCTCGTACTGTTCCTGTCGAACCGCGGCAGCACGACGCTTTATATCGTCGCTACCGCGCTGTTCGCCACGGGCTACGGACTTAGCTACTCGACCCTGAACGGCATGGCCGTGAACCTCGCCGAAGACCACGGCGTTTCGGTGCCGATGACTTCGCAAATTTTTACGCTTGCCTATTTCATCGGTCTGTTCGGATTCCCTTTCCTATGTGGCGCCCTGATTCACGTTTTCGGCGCCGATGCAATGCTCGTCGCCCTGCTAGGCGCCGTACTCGCCAATGTCGTGCTACTCGGCGTCATGCGAATGAAGGCACATTTCGCCGCCTGACTTCTCCTTGAAAACTCCGTTCTTTAACGAGGTGATTCGTATGCTGAATGAAACACAAAAATCCAAGTGGCATGAAGATGGATATCTAAAAGTAGAGGGCTTTTTCGATCCGGTCACCCGCGAAAAGATTTCTGCTCTGGTCAACGATGTCTCGCGCTGGGAAATCAGCGACAACAAATGGATGATGTGGTTCGAGAAGACCGAGGACGATCGCAGGATCGTTTCAAAGGTAGAGAACTTTTTGGACTTCAACAATGAGCTGCGCGATTTGTTGCTAGCCGACAAGCGTATCCAGACGGCTGTCGAATCGCTTCTCGATGAAGATACCCGCATGCTCAAGGAACTGCTCATCTTCAAGTACCCGGACAGCGGCGGCTATCGTCCGCATCAGGACATCTATCACATCCCGCACAACATTCCTGAACGCATGGTGCATGCCGTGGTCGCCATCGGCATCGACGATTCCGGTCCGGACAACGGCGGCCTGTTCTTCAGTCCGGGCAACCATCAGAAAGGTGTGTTTCCGATGGACGCCGGCGGCGTGATTCATCCGGAGGTGACCGAGACGTTCAAGTGGGAACCCGTGCCCTGGAAGGCCGGCGACATCTTCGTCTTCGACGACTACGCGCCGCACTATTCGCAGCCCAACAAAAGTAACCGTTCGCGCCGCGTGCTCTATCTGGTGTTCCAGCGCGCCTCAACTGGTGGCCCCACGCGTACGGAATACAACAAACTGAAGCGTGCCTACAACCCACCCGAAGGAAAGGAATCGGATATCCACGATCTGAAGCCGCCAAATGGCATTTTCTATCGTACCTAATGTAATTCACCGGAGGATGTGCGTGTACACAAAGCAGATTGACTCATCCATGATGCGGCCGGAATACGGCGTTCTAGTTTGCCGGCTGCTCGAACATCTGCCCGCTGGCCTGACAAAAGCGTTCGGCACGTCGATTGTTGAGGTCGTGCCCGCGGGCGCTGTCAATCTGCACTCCCATTCCGAGCATGAACTGTGGGTACTCATTTCAGGCAAGGGAGTCTTCGAGGTGAATGGTCAGGCGCGGCCAGTGGCAGATTCAACGCTGCTCTATATCGAGCCGAATCAGGAGCACGCGATTCGCAATGCCGATCCGGCAGCGAGCCTGAAATTTCTATCGATATGGTGGGACTAACGTGACCACACGCACTTTTTTCGTTTGCCCCGCACCGCCCTGCCCGAACGGCAAGCTGCATCTCGGCCATATTGGCGGGGTCTATCTGCTCACCGATCTTTTCGTTCGCTTTCAACGTATGAGAGGTCACCGCGCCTACCACGTCACAGGTGCGGACGAGCATGGCACCTATACGGTAGTGAAGGCGCGCAAGCTCGGTCGTCCGATTGACGAAGTCGCGCAGTTGCATATTGACGAGATAATGGATTGCTTGCGGGCAATGCACATCGAGCCCGATGTCTTCGTCAGAACAACGGACGCTACGCACAAGCAGAACAGTCTGAAGATCTTTCGCGAGCTGGAAGCTGCAGGCTACATTGATGTGCGTGATGGCCATCAACTCTACTGCGAAAACTGTGACCAGTTCGTGGCCGATTCGCTTGCCGTCGGCCGCTGCCCCGCGTGCGATGCGTCCACCGACAGCAACTTGTGCGAAAACTGCGGTTTGGCGCAACAGCACTCGAAGTTGCGAGCGCCAGTCCACACGTCGTGCGGCAAACCGCTATCGCTTCGCCCCATCGAACAGGCGGTTTTCGACGTCCCTCGCATAGCAGCCATGCTTGACGATGCGATCAAGGGAAGTGAATGGGATCAAACGATCCAGCGTAAAGCGCGTGCATGGTTGCGTGACGAATTGCGGCCGCTGCCTATGTCGCGCATTTTCGACCGGGGTGTGACACTTGAAGCACCCGCGAAGATTGCGGGGCAAACGTTGATGACGTGGTTCGAAGGGCTTTGGTGTTTCGAGACGGGGATCCGCTTGCAGTGCGCGCGCGACGAGGTCGACTACGACACCGTGATGCGCGACCCCGATACACGCCTCCTGTTTTTCATGGGCCAAGATAATCGCTTCTACTACACCATCGGTGTGACTGGCAGTCTGCTTGCGCGCGGCTATCCGCTTCCGGCAAATCATTCGATCCAGGACTTCTATAAATTGGAGGGCGAGAAATTCTCGACTAGCCGCGACCATGCACTCTGGGCAGATGAAGTATCCCGGCAGGTCGACCCGAGTGTGTTGCGCTATGCGCTCGCTCGGCTTGCCAAGCCGTTCGGCACCAACAATAACGATTTCCAGATCGGCGAACTGATCCGGTCGGCTTCGCACATCCTTGCGTGGGAAAGCGCCCTCCGCCGCGATTCACTGCACTCGGCGAATGTCGATGGAAGCGGTCTTACGCCGGCGCACGACGACATAGTCCAACGTTATATCACCGCGATGGACCAGGTACGCTTCTGGAACGCCCTCGATCTGATTGACGAATACTTCGTCGCGACGGGCTTCGGCACGAGCCCGGAAACGTGGCGGCCGGTGCACGTATCCGTCTTTCTGAGCATGCTCCATCCCGTGATGCCAGTGCTGGCCGAACGCTATGGAAACGTGTTCTTTGGCGAGAATTGGACACCGGCACTCGGCGCAAACGCCATGCTATTGGCTACGCCTCCCAGAGCAACGGCCGAATTTCCGCCGTTCGGAATGCCGATTGCCGACTCGTTCATCCGCCAATATCAATCGCGCTTCCAGCGCGCCGTCGATGCCGCGTAACCAACGATGAAGCCAGTCATGTCGATGCGCAGTCGCACTTCGCTCAGTTATGGGGTATTCGACTACACCTCAGGCAAGGACACAGTCAACTTCGCCTATGGGCTTCCCGATCCTTTGACGTTCGCCCGCCTGCAATGGCCGGACCCGCTTTCCGTCGAGACGGGCGTCAGCATCTCCGACCTACCGCAGTACACCGACGCCTATGGCCTTCCCGAACTGCGCGGACAGCTTGGCCAAAGGTACCGGATGGCGCGTGGCAATGTCATTCTGACGAACGGCGCTTCACAAGCCCTGCAACTGCTCGCCGATGCTTTTATCGACCCAGGAGACGTCGTGCTGACCGAGGACCCGTCCTATCTCGGCGCGTTGCGCATTTTCTCTATTGCGGGCGCGACGGTGGTTCAAGTAGGTGCGGATTCCTCGGGTGTCGACCTCGATCTGCTCGAACAAGCATTGCTGCACGCAAAGGGGCGAGCCAAGTTGTACTACACCACTCCGGCGTTCCACAATCCGACTGGACGATACTTTGCACACCGGCATATGGTCGAGGTGGAGGCTCTCCTGTCCCGCAACGGCGTGCGGCTGGTGCAGGACCTGGTTTATAGCGAGTTGCCCTATGATGGCGCGTCACCTGAGGTTCTGCAGGCGGGTGGTAACATCATCAATGTGCATAGCTTCTCCAAAATCTCAGGCCCCGGGCTTCGCGTAGGCTGGGTGCTGGCCGAGCCGGAAATTGTCGACCGCCTGGCCCACCTGAAATGCGATGGAGGTGTGAGTCCCATTGTCAGCAATATGGCGCTCGCCTTATTGCAGTCGTCGTCTTTGGACGCTCACGTCGAACACCTAAGGACGCACTACCGGAGCAAGCGCGACGCAATGCATAGGCTGTTACAGGCCTGCCGATTCTGCAAACGGGATTACGAGATTCCGAGTGGTGGATTTTCGTTCTGGGTCTCGCTTGCCGAAGGCGTCGATTCCGCCGAATTGGTCGGCGAGGTGCGCCGGAAGCACAATGTGAAACTCGTCGAAGGAAAGCACCATGGACCGAGCGGTGCAGCCCATGTACGCTTAAACTTCAGTTATCTCCAGCCGCGTTTGATCGAGCGCGGCTTGGCTCAGATAGACGATGCGCATGCGAGCCTTCTGACATCGACGCGCTTTAAGCGGCGTGGCTAGAGAATGCCAAGTACTACGGATAGTCGGTGCGAGATGTACAAGAGTAGGCCGACCGAAGACATCCACTGCGCCGCCTCTCCCGCAAACAACTCGACGAACGCTTTTCGGCATGGCACTACGTCACTGATTTCGCTCAGGATCCGTCCGTTATATAGGCAGACACCCCCTTCGCGCGTGTCTCGGAACCAGTCAATTCCTGTGCGTTCTGTACGATCAGCACGTCATCGCTCTGCAGCCGATATCAACATCAAGACCTACCCGATGTAAACGGTATGGGATTCCGACCAAAATCGAAACAGGAGAGCAAGTGAAAAAACTGCTGATCGTGTCGATCGCCGTCGTGCTGATAGGCTATCTCTGCATCAGCGGTATCGCGTACATACACGACAAGGACTATGCGGAAAGAGCGGCCGTGAGACTGGCTGCGTCCCCACAAGCATTCGGCATCCGCGAAGTGTTGGATCGAAACGCGTGCTATTACTGCCACTCGACGAAAACTGTCCTGCCCAACTATGCCGCGCTACCGGGCATTCGTCAGCTAGCCGAGCACGACATACAGACGGGCCTCGCCTACTTCCGCATCGACAGCCTGTACGCGGCGCTCGAAAGTGGCGTACCGGCCCCCGAAGCCGATCTTGCAAAGCTGGAAACCGTTGTGAACGAACGCAGCATGCCACCAAAGCTGTTCCGCTTCGTACACTGGACCACCGGCTTGAGCGGCGACGATCAACGCGCGCTTGTCGACTGGATCGCGTCACAGCGACACAGCGCATATGCGACGCCCGGCGTTGCACCAGAGTTCGCTAACGAGCCGGTACAACCGTTGCCACATTCCTTGCCGACTGACGCGGGCAAGGTCGCGCTCGGGAAACAGCTTTTCAACGATGTCAGACTATCGGTGGACAACACGATATCGTGTGCGAGCTGCCACAAGCTAGCGATCGGCGGCGTAGATGGAAACAAGGTTTCGTCCGGCGTGGGTGGCCAGTTGGGTGCAATCAACGCACCGACAGTGTTCAATTCGGCACTCAACCGCAAGCAGTTCTGGGACGGTCGCGCCGCCACGCTGCAGGAACAGGCCGGCGGCCCACCGCTGAATCCGGTCGAAATGGCGTCCACGTCATGGAGTGAGATCATCAATAAGCTGAAACAGGACTCATCGCTGACGCAACAGTTCTTGCGGGTGTACCCGGACGGTTGGTCAGGCGAGAACATCACAGACGCGATCGCCGAATATGAGACGACACTGCTAACGCCGAGTCGCTTCGATGCTTACCTGCGCGGCGACAGGGGTGTGCTGAATAGCGAGGAACTGCGCGGCTACCAGTTATTCAAGGCAAACCATTGCGCGACCTGCCACGTTGGCAAGAATCTGGGCGGGCAGTCGTTCGAACGGATGGGCCTCGCGGCCGACTACTTCGCCGCGCGGGGCTACGCGCGCACCGACGCGGACAACGGCCGCGCCAACTTTACGAAAGATCCGCTCGATCGCCATGCGTTCAAGACGCCGACGCTGCGCAACGTTGAGCTGACCGCGCCCTATTTCCACGACGGCAGCCGCATCGATCTGCGCGAAGCTGTACGTGACATGGCGATATATCAGGTCGGCAAACAATTGGCGGAATCGGACATTGACGCAATCGTCGCGTTCCTGAGGACGCTAACGGGTACGCTTCCTTTCCATGCCATGACCATCTCTCGCCAGAACGCCTCGCCCTGCCGAGGCCGCCGCGTGCCCGTCGATACAGTCTCTCCCGTGGTGTTCTCCATCGCATTGCTCCGTCGTTACGATGGCTACACCCTCGCGCCGCGCGTACGTGCGTTCAAGACGGGATGCGCTGATGGATACGGTGCGAGTTCGTGAAGTCCGCACGGGCAAGCTGCCGCTCCTGAAGGTCCGTACGAGGTAGCTTACTCACTAATAAAGTGCTCGGAAGTGGGTCCCATCCCGCAGTGCTTAACCCTGCGTCGATGCCTGTCCCACGCGCCACGGTGACCAATTGTCGGCTGCGGCTTCGGGCGTCGGGCGAAGTCGTGCGCTGGCCGCGATAAGGGCGTTTATCGCGGCGAGACCTTTTTTAATCGCGACAAATGCGGTTTTCTTGCGTCAGGCCTGTGCGTAATACAGACTAAATAAACCGCCCTGCGCCTCGCGCGGCTGGCCTTTCCCGACGTCCCGCCACGCGCCGTCGTTTGCTGCCCGTTTGCTTGCCGTCTGTGGCCGGTCCGCTGCAGGAGGTCCTCCATGGCCCGCCCCGCCGCCGTGACCCCCGACGCGATCCGCGCCACCATCCTCGCGATGCTCGCCGAGGCGGGCGACCCCACCCTCGCGTCCGATGCCCCTTTTCCGGAAGATCGTCTCGTTGCGCAAGCTTCGGGGCACGTCTCGGCGCCGGCGCCCCCCGCCACGCTCTCGCGGCACCTGAACGCCATCGAGGCGGAGGTTGTGCACGCGGGCCTCACCGGCTTCGCGTTGCCCGACGTGCCGCCGGAGATCGCCGCGCAGATGCCCGTGTCGTGGGAGGCCGCAGTCGCCACGCAGCTGGACAGTACGGTGCGGCTATGCCGCGAGGCCGAAGCCTTGGTGGGAGCCGCAGCTGAGGCACAGCACAACGCCGCGCTGAAGGTCGAACTGCTGCGGGTCGAGTTCGCGGACGTGCGGAGTCAGCTAAGCGCCCGAGACGCCGCCCTAGCGGTGGCTGTGCGAATATTGAACGGGCCACGAAGCGGACTGCGACCCTTGAAGATTCTGCAGGCGCAGCTGGAGGCCGGGGCCGCCAACTCGGCGTAGAAGGATGAGAGCCAACTTGCCGCCGAGCGTGCGCGGCTTTCCAAACAGCTAGTGCGTGAAACCGCGCACCAGCGCGACACGGTCCAGACGGAGCAACAGCGCCTCGAGAACTTCACAGTACAGAGAGGGCTATTGGCCGCAGTACGCCGCGCGCACAATGTGGGCATCGGTGTGGCTCCTGCCAGCTACTGCACCCGCCCACTATAATGCGGTTTGGAGTTGACCCTGTAATCTCGAACACAGGTTCACACTATGGTTGCTGAATCCATCGAGCGGCGGAACTCGCGAGGCGAACGGTATTTCAACGCGCTATAGGGATGCTTCTCGTTCTAATGCTCGAACGCGATGGCCAGGTTGCGTGCAGCGGTCGCTGCGTCCGGCTTCGGCATGAAGGCGACGTAATGAAGCTTCATCGTCTTGACGAAGCTCTCAGCCATACCGTTACTTTGCGGGCTATAGACCGGAGTGGTCAATGGCTTCAGCCCGATGTTCCTCGCAAACTGGCGCGTATCGTCGGCTGTGTAGCCCGAGCCATTGTCGCTCAGCCACTCGATTTCTGATGGCGTATGCAACGCATTGCCGAAGCGATTTCCCACCGCAGTCAGCATCACGTCGCGCACGATGTCGCCGCTATGGCCTGCCGTCGTATGTGCGCATGACGGGATAGACGCGCTTTGCATTGAACGGGACCAGCCCAAGCGCAACGCGTTCGTTGCGCACCTTGCCCCGAACCAGGCGATAGCCATACTCGGCAAATCGCCGACGACGCGGCGAATTTCCTCGACCACGCTCGCATCGTCGGTATGCCTCGATTGACGTCCATCTCGCCAGGTAGCCGGACACGACAGTCGTGCCGATACGTTCGAGCGCGACACGCCGAGAACTTCACAAACCAGCTTCACTGGTCTTCCTCCGGCAGCAAAGGCGAGTGCGCTATCCATTTCTGCCCGACCATACTCGACTGCTTCGCAAACGTTCTCATTCTCCGTTGTCTTCTTGCCGAGCATCCGTTGCAGTTCGCGATCTGCTTGAGTGCATTGGCCAAATCCGATGCAGGGACAACTTCTTCGCCAGCCTTGACCGCTGACAGGCTCCCGTCCTAGTAAAGCTTGCGCCAGTGGAACGGCTGGTTCGGGTTCGCGCCGTGCGGGCGCGCGACCATCGAAACCGATTTTCCCGGCTCGAAGGCTCTCTCGCACCATCGCCAGCTTTTGTTCCACCGTCCAGCGCCGCCGACGCTCCGGGCCCGTCAACACTTCCATCACTTCCTGCCTGAAGTTAGTCAAATCTATGGTCGCCCCCATTTTTGCAAATGCCGGTTTCGACGATGTTACGGGCTTGCGCAAATCTATTCGGCGTCCTCATGGGGTCACTGCCCCAGCGCCACGATGAGAGTCGCACCTGACGATCCTAAAAAACACATCGGCTTTGGAAGCCTCCTTGACTATCGGGTTGTTCGTTCAGGCCGGTATGCCGTTCACGTCATCAATTTCCAGCGATCGCAAAACCAGATGGTTAATCCAACGCTAACAGCCTCTCTCAGGCATCCTGCAATCGAGAACCGGTAGCTTCGAATACCGTGTGCCGTGCAGCTATGGCCCACGCGATCCGGGCCAGCTTGTTGGCCAGCGCGCAGGCCACAACGCTCGAGTGTCGTCGCCCGAGGAGAGCACGTACCCAGTCAGCAAGAGGACCAGATCTTCTTTCGACGTCACGCATATAGGAGCGCGCGCACTGCACAAGGAGACGCCTGATATTCTTGTCCCCTCGCTTGCTGATGCCGAGCAGAGTCGCTTTGCCGCCTGTACTGTGCTGACGCGGAACAAGGCCGATTGAGGCAGCGAAATCACGACTGTTTCGATACTGCTTCCCGTCACCGACCTCGCTTGACAGCACGCTTGCCGTAATTGGGCCGACTCCGGGGATCGTCAGTAGCCGCTGCCCGAGATCATCGTCACTCAACTGGCGAGCCAGCTCCTTGTCGAGGTCGGCAATCTGTCCGTCGAGATACTTGTAGTGGGCATGAAGCCTCTCAAGCATCATCACGAGCCGGGGGGGAAGTGAATGCTGGGCGATGATGGTTGGCAAACGCTTCAACGCCGTGCTGCCCACGGGCAAACTGACGCCGAACTCCAGAAGAATTCCGTGAACTTGGTTTCCGGTGCACACACGGTCGCGCACGAACGATTCCCGAATTCGATGCAGTGCTGACAGGACTTGCTGCGGCTCTGTTCGAGGTGTGACGAATCGCATGGACGGGCGCGATGCCGCTTCGCAGATCGCCTCGGCGTCGGCAAAGTCGTTTTTATTGCTTTTGACGAACGGCCGAACAAGGTGTGGGGCAATGAGCCGGACGTGATGGCCCAAGCCACCCAGCGTGCGCGCCATGAAATGCGCACCGGCACATGCCTCCATTGCAATAGTACAGGCGGGAAAATTCGCCAATAGCTCAACGTGTCATCGGCGATCTGAAAGTCGTCAAAAACTGACAGTGTGAAACTCACTGCGTGGAACCAACTTTTCTTGGTTCATTTTCTTCGGGGCCCGGTTTATCGAGAGCCTCAGTCTTCTTTATTTTTCCTCGCTCCATTCTCCTGCTTCCCGCGTGGTTGCCGCATTCTCAGCGGATTAGCCACTGAGGTCAGCCGCGGTCGCAGAGCCAGATTGACTATTTATCCCGCCGTCGCGCTATCGCTTCATCAATGTGAATTTCAAACCGTCCGTTTTCATCGAATTCCACGTCGCCGCTGACACAACGAGCTGCCTGCGTGTCACTTTCCGGCGAAAGACCTCTTTACCCTTTTGGTCCTGGGCGTGTAAGTGAAACGAATGCTTCCCAAGATCGATTCCGACGAGCGTCACTTCTTCCATGATGGTTCCCCTCGGTGATTGCCTCCGTAGCGTACTCTTGCCACGGAGGCGGGGGCGACCATCCCATTAACACAGTCCTATACCTACCCGTTGTTTTAGTGGGAGACTGTGTCCGGAGATTCAGGGGGCCGCTCCACGGTTGCAGCAGACGATGCGACAGAACGTACCGCCGGCTGCCTACGCTGGTGGCGCGCGTTCTAGGCGCTACACTGAAATCACTTGTTAGAATTGTTGAGTCAAAGCATCCTTAACGGCCCCTGAGATAGCAAACAACCCCGTTCTCAAGGAATCGCCAAGGCTCGCAGTAGACATCAGCGATTTTGAGGCGGAAATCCGACAACCCGCCCTGCCGCTGACACGGAAAGATTTTCGCGAAGAGTTGCATTTTCGTTTCGCAGTCTTTCCAGCTCGACTAGCGCCGCGTCCCGATCGGCTTCGACTTGTTGTAGCTCCAGCTCAGTGTCACGGTGTGACTGAGCGAGGCCCTTATAGTTTTCCATCCATTCTTGCAGCCGTTCAGCGACCGTTCTGCGAAGACGAACCCGGCCAACCACATTCGTGGCCTTTAACCCGGAAATCCACGCCTTGACCTCTTTCCCGAGGTCACGCTGCTTAGCAGTGTAAAACGTCGTTTCATGAATCCCGGCCCGGCGCGCTACCTCCGCTGCTGACACCGCGCCGCCATTATGCGGATAGACACCACCGTTTCTTGCCATCTCTTCATCGATGCCATTCATAACATCTCGGACACGCTTTTCAACATCCTGTGATCGAGCCTTCCCTCGTTCTAGGGCACTATCGCGCATCAAAGCGCGAGAAGCGTCTGACGTAACCCTCTTCCCCTTCAAGTACGCCCTCGTCATGTTACCGCTCCGTCGTGGTCGACCTCATTGAGGACAAGCTGAACAGTTGGGTCATTACTCCACTTCGCGCGAATGTCCTCAAATCGCCGAATGTGCATTCTTATCTGACCGGCCCAAGATTCCCGCATCAGATCCTCTCCCGCTACGGAGGCTTCGTTGTAGGCCTTGATGGAATCTCTTATCGCTCCATCGACGTCTTCCCTTAGAAACGCTTCTTCGAGTCGGTGTCGACAATGCGTTTGGCATCGAGCAGGTTCGGGGTGCCCACGGCTCTTATTGCATGGACCCGCTTCGGTGCCCGGAAACTTCGTGCAAATGATCCCAGGCCGGACGTAGTGCCAAGCTTTGCCCTGCAACGTGAGTACCTCGGCAAGCTCCTTTGCATTCTCCGCGCCCCACTCCATTCCGGCATGGTGTAGCCCTTCTTTCTGAACCGCAACGGCCTGTCGGAACGTCGTTGCTGCAGGCCCGCCAAATCCGCCATTGACCAACGAAGGACCTTCCGCATCTTCGGCTTCAATCATCTTCTGTACAACTTCGGTTGCCCTCATGACCCTGAGTTCGCGGCATAGCTGCTCTATCTCCGCACGGAGACCTTTGTCGGTCATAATGTAGGTCATCGTCATCTCAACCGCTTTATGCCCAAAAACCCTCATAAGTATCTTTGGGGCTTGTGTAAGCGCTAGCGCGACGAGCCGCGCCACCGTCTTTCTCAGTCTATGCGAGGTAAACGCCATTCCACCGGGATGCGTTTCCAAACAGAGAGTTCGCGCATATTGCCCTAACGCCCAGTTGAATTTCAACAGCGGTGATGCACGATCGCCGTACCCGATGCCGGATTGCGACCACAAATGTGTTCCAAAATTTGTGCCTTTTTCCCGTTCGACACTTCGCTCTGGCTCTTGATTTCCGATGGTTTCCAACGCGCGAACTAGCCGAACCTGTTGCTCGATTGCCGCAGCAGCAATGTCAGGTAAGATCCAATCTCTCCATTCACCGCCATGCCGTTCGACCAACTTATAGGTTTTCCCATTCGCATAGGGCCTTCCATTCCTGGCATATCGCACGCAGTTACGCTCCAGCGAAATTATTTCTCCTTTGCGACCAGCTAAAGTCATACCTACAAGGAACATGTGTGCAAGCTGAACCGTGTTTGCGATGGCAAACACTTCTGAGGGCAGCTTCGGCGGCCATGCAAGACGATGTATTTCTGCATCACCAGCCCCGGCCTCAGGAGTTAGCCCGCTTACCTTCGAGTATCGACCTGCCGTGTTCGGAGAGTATATTGGGAAGGGTAACGACTCGATAGTGTTACCTTCGCGATCTTTCCACACGTGACCCGAAAGAAACTCTTTTAACTTGCGTCTCCGCCTAGTCCTCACGCCCTTTGTACCCAATTCCGGCTTATCTTCCTTGACATAAATCTCTTTCATTTTCCGGAGCACCGGGATTATGACTGGCCCAATATTCTCGATAAGCCACAAGCTTCTCGCACCCATTGCTGCAACGTAGTCATCTGGCAACGGCTGGTACGGTACAGATTTGTCTTCGTCAGTTTTCGGCTTCCCCGGTCCGGCTACGGGGGTTGTTCGTCGGTTATCGTGTTCAAGAACCGGCACTTGATTCCAGAGACCCATTGATTCGAGCATGAACATACGTTGAAGCTCAGCAACAGTTCTCCTCTTTGCAGTCTTCGCAAGCGAATCGACATATTCGAGTGGGACATGCCTTAGAAAGTCCGCTGGAACGTCCGCCTCGTTCGCTGATATGCTAGAGACGAATGAGGCGATGGACACCGCGAAGAGCTTAGGAAGTATGTCGTACGCAAGGCCCCGTATGGTTGTCGGATCAAGAGAGGAATCACGGCTACGAAATCCGACCGGACCAATCCGAAGCAGAAGCAAGTACCGTGTGATGATCAGAACTGCCCCCTCCACAATTCGGCCAAGCCTCTCCGCTTCCGATTCCCGACCTCTCGCGTTCAAGGGCGTCCCCTCAGGACATAGTCCCTTCATGGTCATGGGTAGAAAGTGAATAATTCGGCTTCGTAAATCCACATGTAGTGTTGCTTGGCCAACCTGCGTAGGCGCCCAATCACGCGGTGTATCCCAATAGCCGAACTTGCTCCCATGCCGGAGGAGAGACTGAATCGTCGTCAGACTGTCGCTGCCAGCGCGCTGTATGGACTCGACCTCCACCCGCAGACGCGCGCGGTTAGCAGTCCCGTCAACACCATTCTCGTCAAATACTTGACAGTCTAAACATTCTTCTTGCGGCACTGACCGTTGCGAGACATTTCTTTTGCTCATCGCTCAAACGCCATCTAGGTCAACGACACGATGCTCACCCGAGTTCACTCGCTTCCGCCATTGTTGCAGGCGCAACTCGACCTCTCGCCCGTCGAAATGCTTCAGTGCGAATTCTGTATTTTCAATCTCTTCTCCGAACGATGATTCAAGAAATGCGGTAACAGATATGTGTGATTTTATGTACTCAAGTTCTACGAAACGCATGCAAAGTCCATCAATGCTCTCAGCAAAGACTACGCCATTCTCTAAACATAGTGTGCATCTCTGAACGGGACAATTCGATTTCCCATCGGGAACAAAATCTGGCGCGATGTGGCGTGGAGGATTGTGAGGATCTTTACATCCCATACCGATTCGGCTACGACTCAATTTCCGGTATTCATCGAGCCGCCCCCTCTGGCTCGTTGTCACGCTTCCATCACGGGAACGTATGGCGAGAATAGCCGGATCGACCTTCTCGGTCTGCCTGATTTCATCCCATAGATTCTCGCTGAAAATCATGTAGAGCTTGTCAGTCTCTGCGTTGACAAAAGTGTTGTCTACGTACCTTACCGTGGACTTAAGCGTCTTCTGTCCTAACGCCTTCATGACATATAAGAGCATTCCGCCACTGACCCGATAGGCATACTCAGCGAATGCATCTCTGAGATCCCCTGCCACAAAGCGTTGAATGCGCTTCTCTGGCGGACAACCACGATTCACGCGCTCGATAACGACGTTAATATATGAACCAGGGCCCGATGGAGAACGCCCATAGTCGTTGCTGCTGAGCCATTGCATGTCCGCCGGAGATCTATAGTTCGCATAGAGCCATGGTGACCGAACCCCGAGTTTCAACTCTTCGATTTTTTCTTTTAAATCGGAGAGATCTTGTGCGTTCGCACCGCTCGACTGAAGTGTGCGATATCGACCCTCCAATGCTATCAGGTTCTTCCGCAGCTGAGTCCTCAAAGGAGCCGTGCGCTCTATGAGAGCCTTTATGACCATCCCGGCAGAGCTTTGAGATTTGTACAACCCTTCATAAATCTGCTCTGAATTTCCGCGCCTTTTTTTCCCATACATGATATATCGGGTAGCATCCTTTGGATGCTGGACGATAAAGTCCTCGTCGACATCCAATTGAATTAGGACTGCAGCATTCCATCCGGTTGCAGCCAAACACAAATGAAATGCATCTCTAATATCAGATCCGTCTGGGTAAAATCCGAGAAACATATCTTCTATGCTATAGCCTCGCTTTCGGAAATGTTTTTCATTGACATTCCCGTAAAGCGCTTCGCTACGCGGGCGAGGTTGCGCATTTCTATTGACAGCCATGCGGAAACGTCTGTAGTTTCTTCGCAGTCTCTCGTTTTCCGACGAAGACGATTTTCCTCCGACCCGTAATAGATTGTCAGTCCGCTCCCATCGCCAGAGAAGTCGAAACCAAGAATGCTTTAATTCAATGCGAATCATCCTAATCCCGTCTGGTGGCGGGAGATAATTTTGGGGAATCGGATCTTTCATACCTGCCCAATGCAATTTGGGCAATTCCCGCATCCGCCTAGCAAGCTCTAGAAGACGCCGGAAGCGTCGAAACTGTGTGACGTCCATTCCACTTTCGACCGCGCGATTCCGATGGATTTCCGTTATATCTGACAAATTTTTCACGCGAATCACTGGCACGCCGCTCGAGACGCATTCTGACTCGATTTGGTCGAATATGCGCCACCAGTTGCGCAAAGTCGTGAGATCTAAGGCAACACTTGACGGCGCGAGATATTCAGTCAATGCCTGGAAGGCGGGGGCAACTTCATATATCAATTCAGGCCTTCCCCTGTACATTCCGTTCCAGAGCCCATACCCCCGTGGCTCCAGTTGCCCGTCCTTAAAAGGGTGAAGGTCCACGAACACCGGCTCGGAGTGTAGCGTCCAGAATTGCAGAGGGTCGCCAAATTCGGGGCGCTGCATTGGAATCGAAACCGGGGGCTTATCTTCTTCGGTTGGGTTATGCGGGCGTTTGTGATCCTTGTCGTGCTTGCGTATACTCATAATGTGTCCCTCAAGCGCCGTTGCCGACCGAACCACTATTTAAATCATCCTCGTAACTGATCCAAAGATTGTTCGCTATGAGGTTCATGAACCAGCGCAGGTAAATCATCGATGTCTCGTCATCCGCGTGTCCAAGTTGCGGTTGAATGACAAAACGAATGACATCGACAGCTGCCATCTCTAATTTCCGCTCCTGCGCGGCATCAACACGCCCGGCCGGAATATACGGTTTCATGTACGCGATGAGCGTTGCGCACGCCCACCAATCACGGCCTAGATGGCAAGACCAGCCGTCGTAAGGCAGTTCAACATTTGTCCATGCGTGGTAGAGTTGCTTGCTTGTGATGGGCAAGCCAGTTCGCTCGTCGAGGAACATGTGGACGGCGTTGTCGATTCGCTCCTTACGTTCGCTCTTTGTTCTAGCGCCGCTCACCCATATTTTGAGCGCAGCGATGCGGCCGTGCTTGGCTTTCCGGTATTCATCCCAACGCTGCGCAAGTTTTACTGGCACCCATATGGACCTGCTCGGTCCGATCTTGTCACCGTGGTCTTTTCCATAGTCTGGCCCCTTCGTTCCATAGCGGATGGAAATAAGAACCTTCTGCTGTCTCAGGGGAGCGTCTGGACTGTGCGTTCGCCAATTCCGCCTGTCCTCAGGCAGACCGTCAACTCTAAAGCGCGAGATCTCTGTCCGGCGCATTGCGGTGAGCAACACTGACTCACACATCAGCCCTTTCGCGTAGCCGTTGCGACGATAGACCGCGTCAAGCCATTTCCTAAGCTCCTGCTCGGTCGGCATCTGGAGAGTTCGTTTGTCTTTTCGAAGTCTTCCAGCCCGAACATCTTTCGTCGTTTCACTGTGTCCTCTCGAATTCGACGCCTTTCGCGATGAAACAGTTACGGTAACCGAAGGAATGTCGAACTTCGGCCGAAGACCTTTATCCACCATCCACAAGAGAAAGTTGCACGCATGGTCGACGCGCACATTTACGGAATTGGGAGCAAGTGGCTGACCGTCTCGGGACCACGTGCCTTCAACTTGTTCTTTCTGATAGCCGTCCCTAATTGCTGTGATGTAGTCACACGTCCGCAGATCAATTTTGCGGACGTCAGCATACTCAAGGAAGTTTGCTAACCAATCCGCATAATCCTTCATCGACTGGTCGGAGGGCAACGCCTCCGGAAGACCTACCCCACGTTTAACCGGGTCCCAAACACCCAACCCACGGTCAATCAAATACCGACTGCCCAATCGGTGGTAACCGGGACGTGAATCGAGTATGTAGGGCAAGCCCGCGACTTTTCCGAACCCTGCTCGGGTTGTCACGGACGGGTCGCTGTACATCACGTGGTAAGTCATCGTCGACAGCACCGAACGGTGAGGTAACTCGAAGCTATCGGAATCTCCCGCAACAGTCAACTTCCATCTGGTATTTTTGGGCATGGCTATAACGCGCCGACGTATCTCGCATGTGTCTGGATCAGCGGGTTTGGTAAGCGCACGTATCCCCGGGCCGCGCGGATACACTGCGATACAAGGAGCGGCAAACGAGAGCCAGGCGGAGCGCGGCGCGACAACTCACGCGCGCCATCGCGCCCGTCGCTTCATTCAGCGACGCCGGTCGAAATACCGCCGCAACAGATAGTTCGCGGTCGAGCCATGCAGCAGCACCGACAACACGATCGCATCGAGCACGGCGGGCAGCAGCGGCGTCATCGCGCCACGCACGTATTCGAGGCCGAACATCAGGTAGTAAAACGCGCCGACGCCGCGAATCCCCATCCACGCCATCAGATGCCGCTGGCTATTGTCGATGCGCGCACCCATCATCGCGACGACGACGGACAGCGGCCGCGCGACGAAAAACAGAAACACCGCGGGCAACACGGCGCGCAGATCGAACATCTCGCGCCAGTGCGCGGACACGACGCAGCCGATGATCAGCATCAGCGACAACTCCGCGAGTCGCTCCATTTCGCGCATGAAGCCCATCATCGATTCGGCGAGGACCGCATGCGCCATTTCTGGATCCTGGGCGACATCGACCTGTTCGCCGTGCTGCACCTCGTCGAGCACTTCCGAGGGATTCTTGTCGCCCGTCGCGCGCAGTTCCTCGTGACGGACGGCGACGCCCGCCACGAACACCGCGACGAACGCATACGCGTGCAGCAGCAGCGCCGCGCCGTACGAGGTCGACATCAGGCCTAGCGCGAGAAACCCGTCGAGACCGATCGCTTCGCCGTAGCGGGTGCGCAGAAAGAAAATCGCGCGCGCGAACACGATCGCAAACACGCAACCGATCACGAGCGCACTGACGATCCCCCACAGCACCGAGCCGACGAAATGCACGCCACTACCCGAGCCGAACAGCCTCGCGCCGGCAAGCGTCAGTCCCAGCACCGCAAACGGATAGGCGGCACCGTCGTTCAGGCCGCCTTCCCCCGACAACGCGAAGCGCACGGGCTCGTCGTCGCCAGCTTGCGTCACGCGCAGCTCGTTGGCGAGCACCGGGTCGGTCGGCGCGAGCGCGGCCGCGAGGAACAACGCCGCGCCGTCCGCGCGGCCGGTCACCAAAGCGGTGAAGCCGAACATCAAGGCGACGGTGAAGAGCATCGCCGGGCCGCCGAGCCGCAGCGGCAACAACCACAGCGGATTGCGCAGCCGCACGCGCAGATGCATGCCGATCGAAAACAACGACACGACGAGCCCGACTTCAGCCAGCGTCGCGAGCAACGCGGTATTGCGGAGCAGATCGACCCCGACGAGCCCGGACACGGCCGGCCCGACCGCCACGCCGACCAGCAGATAGATCATCGCGCCGGTCAGCGGCAAGCGGCGGATCGGCCCGCGCGCGACGGCCATGAACGTGAGCAGCGCGCCGATCAGCAGGAACCAGACCGGTTCGTCCTTCATGGCGGAATCGCGAGCACGCGCGGCGACGGCGGCAGCCGGGCCGCGTCGCCGCTAGCGCGCGCTGCTCGCGCTATGCCAGCGGCACTGTCCGTGCTGAACCGCGGCCTGGTTCGCGCGCCCCGCGTGTTCACGGTTCGCCTGGTCGCGGCTCGACTCGCCAGGCGCCGTGCGCGCAGACGACGCCACTGGCAACACCCGACATCGCGGCGACGGCAAGGCGCTGTACAACCTTGTTCATGAGCGACCCCCTCGGTTCGGACCAGCTGGAATGCACTATCCGTTCCGTTGCAAGCCGCGTTCCTCGCCTGAGGCGTGAGCGTGCCGATCGCCCTCACACACCGAATGGAAAAGTCTCCGCCGCGTGGTTCTTTTCGTCGGCGGAAACGGGCAGCGCGCTCACCGCGCTCGTGCGATCGAACCACACGAACGCATCGAACTGCTCGGCCAGCGACGCTTGCGCGTAATGGCTATACCGCTCGGTCCCGGGACGGTAGATGACGCCGATGAAGCGCTCCAATAGCGGCGCGCGCAGCCGTTCGCGCAGCGTGTCGTGCATCCCGGGCCGCAGGTCGAGCAGGAAGCGCGGGAGACCCGTGCCGTGCATGCTGAATTCGACGCTGCCCGCGAGCGATGGCTGCACGGTTTTGACCTCCATCGGTCCGCCCCAATCGCTCGCCGCGGCGACCGTGCCGCTGTGCGTGCCAAACCCGATCAGCGCCGCCGCGTCGCCGAACTGCGCGCGGCACAGTTGGCCGAGATTGATCTCGTCCTGCATGCGGCCCATCTGAGTGGCGCTCGCGTCGCCGATATGCGAGTTGTGCGCCCACACGACCAGACGCGCCTGCGGCCCGCGGCTGTCGAGCGTATGACGCAGCGTGTCGAACATATGCGTGTCGCGCAGATTCCAGCTTTGCGGCCCGCCGTAGTACATCGCGCGATAGTAGTGCTCGGCGACCGCCACGAGCCGCGCGTTCTGCGCCGCGTCGAGGAAGCGCTCGCCGTCTTCGCGCGCATAGTCGAGCCGGCTTTTCAACAGATCGCCGAGTTGCGCGACCACGTGTTCTTCGCACTGCGCGTAGCCGCCGCTCAACGCGGCGCGTCCATACACGGCCGGATCTTTCTGCCACGGACTGAGGCACCCATAACGCTCGCGAGCGATGCGCGCCGCGGCAGGGTCGACGCTGTCGAGATAGCGCAATACCGCGTCGATCGATTCGGAAAGGCTGTAGATATCGAGCCCGTAAAAGCGCGTTTCGCGCTCGGGGTGCGCAGCGTTGTGCGAGCGCAGCCACGCGACGAAGCCCATGAAGTCGGTGTTGCGCCACATCCAGGTCGGAAAGCGGCGAAACGGTCGGGACCGCCCGCCGGGCATCGGCCGATCGCGCACATGCCGGTCGACGATCGCGGCGTCGGGCCAGTCGGCCTCGACCGCGATCATCGAAAAACCGTGCTGCTCGACGAGGCGCCGCGTGATCGCCGCGCGCGCACGGTAGAACTCCGACGTGCCGTGACTGGCCTCGCCGAGCAGCACGACCCGATGCCCGGCGAAGCGGTCGAAAAATGCCGCGAATTCCGCGGAATCGATGTCGGGCAACGGTTCGGCCGCCTCGCGAATCGCTAGTTCGAGTGCGGCCGGCGTAGGTGCGAGCGGGGCGGGCGTGGGCCGCCAATCCGCGCGCGCCGCGCCGCCTGGCTCCGGCCAGCCATCGTCGCCGACGAGCGGCACGAAGCGCACGTCGCCGAACGCATCTTCGTCGAAGTCGTGTTCGTCGCGCCGCACGATCTTCACGAGCCGCTGACGGCTCTGACTGCTGCCGACCGGCATCACGAGCCGTCCGCCCACGGCGAGTTGCATGCGCAGCGCTCGCGGCACATGCGGTCCGCCAGCCGCCGCGATGATCGCGTTATAGGGCGCATGCGCGGCAAGACCTGCGGTGCCGTCGCCGACATGCACTTCGACGTTCTCGTAGCCGAGCCGCCGCAAGCGCTCGCGCGCGCCCTCGGCGAGGCTCGCGTCGCGTTCTATGGAATCCACCCGGCCCGCGATCTCCGCGGCGATCGCGGCCGCATAGCCGGAGCCCGTGCCAATGTCGAGCACGCGATCGCCGGGCTGCAACTCGGCGGCCGCGAGCATCTTCGCGACGATGTACGGCTGCGAGATCGACTGCTCGCCGCCGATCGGCAGCGGCGTATCGTCATACGCGAATTCGCGCAGATCGGAGGGCACGAACGCCTCGCGCGGCACGCGCCGCATCGCCTCGATCACGTAGTCGTCGCGCACGCCGCGTTGCACGACCTGCCGTTCGACCATCCATGCGCGCGCTTCGTCGAAATCGCTCATCGCCGCCTCCTCGCGAATGCGCAGCGCTGCGCGCGCTCCGCACTTGCCACGGGGCCGCGCGCGAGCGCACTGCTGTTCCACGCTTCAGCAACGAGCATACCGCCGGCGGGGACCGGTGGCGATGCGCGAAGCGTGAAGCCGCCGGCACGCGCCCGCGGTCCGCGACCGCGGACCGATATTTGCTGCGGTTCCGGCGCGAGCGCTTGAGCGAACAAAACGCCGGTCCGATTCCGTCGCACAACAAGGGCGAAAATCATGAGCATTCCCATCCAGGTCGTATCCTTCCTCAGCTCGCGAGGTCTGAAGCTCGCGACCGCCGAATCCTGCACCGGCGGCCAGATCGCGTCATATCTCGCGAGCGTGCCGGGCAGCGGCGCATGTCTCGACGTCGGCTTCGTCAGCTACTCGCCATCGGGCAAAGCAGGGTTTCTCGGCGTGCGGCAAAGCACGATGAAGCAATACGGACTCACCAGCGAAGCGGTCGCGCGCGAAATGGCCGAGGGCGCGTTGCGCCAGGAAGGCTGCTGCGCGGACATCGCGGTATCGAACACGGGGCTCGCCGATGGCGGCGCGCATGGCGGCTCGGATGACGATCCGCCACAGGGCACGCAATGCTTCGCGTGGGCGTTCCGGCGGCCGGGCGATCAGTTCGTCACGTTCGCCGAGACGCGGCGCTTTTCGGGCGACCGCAACGACGTGCGTTCGGCCGCCGCGCTGTATGCGCTGTCGCGCGTCGAGCATTACTTCGATCAACTCCCGCGCATCCAGCGGGACCACTGAAGAGAGACCGAACGATGAATCTGCAATCTTCCTTCGACGCCAACGCCTGGCAACAGGCAGTGATTGACGAACTCCGCGTCGAGCGTGATTTCGACGTGGCCCGCGAACGCGAGCGGCGTGTCGCGTTCCTCGGCGACTACCTGGCGTCGCAAGGCCTGCGCGCCTACGTGCTGGGCATTAGCGGCGGCGTCGATTCGTCGACCGCGGGGCGCCTCGCGCAGCTTGCCGTCGAACGTCTGCGCGCCGGCGGCTATGAAGCCCGTTTCGTCGCGGTGCGTCTGCCGTTCGGCAGCCAGCGCGACGAAGAGGACGCCTCGGCCGCACTCGCGTTCATCCGTCCGGACGAAACGCTGACGGTCAATATCAAGGAGCCCGCCGACGCGATGCTGTCTTCGCTCAAACGCGGCAACGTGCAGTACGTCGACGACTTTCAGGAAGACTTCGTGCTCGGCAACATCAAGGCGCGGCAACGCATGATCGCGCAGTACGCGATTGCGGGCGCGCGGGTCGGCGTGGTGATAGGCACCGACCACGCGGCCGAATCACTGATGGGCTTCTTCACGAAGTTCGGCGACGGCGGCGCCGATATCCTGCCGCTCGCCGGTCTGACGAACCGCCGCGTGCGCGCGCTCGCGCATGCGCTCGGCGCATCTGAGCGGCTCGTCAACAAGGTGCCGACCGCGGACCTCGAATCGCTGACGCCGCAGAAGCCGGACGAGGACAGCTACGGCATCAGCTACCAGGACATCGACGACTTCCTCGAAGGCAAGCCCGTCAGTGAAGAAGTCTTGACCACGATCCGCCGCTTTTACATGGCGACGCGCCACAAGCGCGCGCTGCCGGTGGCTCCGACGCCATCGTCGGCGTCGGAGTGAAAGCGCGGCGCCCGCTCATCCGGCGCGCGGACGTTTGGCGCGCTTCGGCGGCTCGATGTCCTCGCCGGGCATTTCCTGCAGTTGCTGTTCGGGCGCGATGCGCGAGCCGCGGTCGCGATCGGCGGACTGATCGGTCGGCTCCTGCGGCGCGGCAGCCCCATCGACCGCGCCTTCCGCCTCGATCTGCCGGCGCGCTTCTTCCCAATGGTCGTCGGCCCTGCCTTCCGGCGACGGATCGTTTTCCCAGATGTGATACGCCCGCGTGCGGATGCGGGCTTCGAGTTCCTTGTCCATGTGTCTCTCCGTGAACGTGAGCGATGCGGTACGGCGCCACGCGCGCCGTGCCCGAATGACGGCGAGCGACAGGCGAGCAAGCGTTGTTCCGCGCGGCGTGTGCTGCTATTTGTGCAACTCGTTTCGCAGCGTCGCGACGTCGTTGGCGGTGACGGACTGCGCGTTGTTGCCCCAGGCGCTGCGGATATACGTCAACACCTGCGCGATCTCGACGACGGCGAGGGTCGCCGCGAACGGCGGCATCGACTGACGTGACGGACCGCTTCGCGTCGCCGGACTGTTGCCGCCTTCGACGAGCAGCCGGATCAGCGACGTGGTGTCTTCCGCGATCACCGAAGGGTTGCCCGCGAGCGCCGGGAACACGTTCGGCACGCCGCGCCCATCCGCGTGATGGCAGCTTGCGCAGAAAGACTGGTAGACGTTGAAGCCGACGCTCAGCGAGTCGGGCACGCGGCTGCCGTTCACGCTGGAACGCGCTGGATCGGCGCCGTGCGTATAGGTGCCCGACGGCTGTTGCGCGGGCAGCGACTTCAGGTAATGCGCGATCGCATGCAGATCGTCGTCGGTCAGATACTGCGTGCTGTCCTCGACCTGTTCGACCATGCTGCCGTACGCGATGACGCCCGCGCCGTGGCCGGTCTTCAGGAACGCGGCGATGTCCGCGGCGGTGAGCCGGCCGAGTCCTGAGCCCATGTCGCCGGTCAGGTTCGGCGCGAACCAGTGATCGTTGACGCCGCCCACCAGATAGTCGCTCGACGACTCGTTGAGGCCTTTTTCCTGGTAGAACTTGCCGCGCGGCGTATGACACGCGCCGCAATGTCCGGGGCCTTGCACCAGATACGCGCCGCGATTCCATATCGCGTCGCTTTGCGGACGCTGCACATATGGCTGCGAGGGCACGAAGACCATCTGCCAGAAGCGCAGCGCCCAGCGCTGGTTGAACGGAAACGCGACGTCCGAGCGCGGGGTCGGTTTCGCGACCGGCGCGATGCCGTGCAGCATGTATAGGTAAAGCGCATGCACGTCCTCGTCGCTGAGCTTCGAGAACGACACGTATGGCATCGCCGGATAGAGCCGCTTGCCGCCGCGCGCGACACCTTCGCGCAGCGCGCGCTCGAAGTCCTGGTACGTGTAGCGGCCGATGCCGTACTGCGGGTCCGGCGTGATATTGCTCGACACGATCGTGCCGAACGGCGACCCCATGCCAAGGCCGCCCGCAAACGGCGCGCCGCCCTGCGGCGCGGTGTGGCAGCCGGCGCAATCGGCGGCTTTCGCCAGGTACTCGCCACGCGCGAGCTGGGACGGCTCGATGCTCGCCGCGTCGCCCGAAGCCTGCGCGTCAGTGCTCGCCGCCGACGCATCCGCCGCGCTCGATCCACCGGTGAATGCGCTCGCCGACAACCCGACGCACACCGCCAGCAACGCACCCGCTGCCGCCGCTCGCGCCGCGGCGTGCCTTCGCATCATGGCGCGCCCTCCCCGCGGGCCCGCGCCGCGTCGTACGTGAATGCCGGCTGCCGGTCCGCGCGGCTCAGCCAGCGCGCCGCGACGAGCAGCCCGCCGGCCAGATAGGCCATCGCGCCCGGCACCCACATGATCAGTCCGCCCAGTTGCTGATCGTGCAGGGGATTGATGCCCAACGCCGCGCACGGTTCGATATACGACGGATACCAGAGGCCCGGCGCAAGCGTGATCAGCGCGCCGAGCGCACTCGTGTGAACCATCGTCGTGAACAGCGACAGCATCGCGTGGCCGCCGTTGCCGCGGCGGGCGCCGTCGCCTGTCACGGTCCACCAGAAGATCAGCGCACTCAGCAAAAAGCTGGCGTGCTGCAATGTATGCACGGTTGGATGCGCAAGCGCGGCCTCGAACAACGTCGGCGCATGCCACGCCCATAAAGCGACGGCGTGCAGCAACCACGCGACCAGCGGCGCGGTCAGCCAGCGCCACGCGCGCGCGAACGGTCGAGCGCGCACCGCCCGCCCGACCGCCAGACGCGCGCGCCGCGGCAGCGCCCACATCCATACGGCAAGCGGACGCCCCGCCACGCACAGCGGCGCCGCGATCAGCATCATCGATTCGTGCTGCACCATGTGCGCGGAAAACAGCGCCCCTGACAACGTATCGAGCGGCGACATCAACGCGAGCACGAGCGCGCTCCAACCGCCGGCGAAGGCCAGCAGATGCAGCGTGCGCGCGCCGACCCCGCGCCGCCGCGCGCGCGAGCGGCGCCGCAGCCGCGCATAGCCGATCAGATACGCGCCGATGCTGAGCGCCAGCAACGCGACGACCCACGGCTCGAAGCTCCAGCCGAACGACAAGGTCGCGCGATCGGCGTCGGACAGCACATGCGCGGCGGCCGTCGTGCTGGGCAGCCAGGCCAGGCATGCGGCCCAATGGATGTGCCGTGTCATCGGCAAGCGGGCAGCAGCCATTGCGGGAACCACATCGCGAGTTGCACGAGCGCGGACAGCGCACCGACGATCATCGCCATCAGCGCGAAAAAGCCGGCGCGCGCGTCGCGTCGCGCATAGGCGGGCTCGCCGAGCGAGCGTTCGGCACGCCAGCGTCCGTATGCGAGCCACGCGGCAAACGCGCAGAACGCGAACGCCGCCGCGCTGACCGCGTGCATCGGCCATGCGGCGCCGCTCGCGCAGGCGAGCCGGATCAGCGCATAGTCGATGCTCTGGGTGGCGAGCACCGCCGTGGGTGCCGCGAGCAATCCTAGCCAGATATCCATCGGCACCTCACGAATCACCCATGCATGCGCGGCGCAACGTACAGCACCGCATAGATCGGCAGCCAGCTCAGCACGACGAAGTACCAGTAGATCGCGTTTTCGCTGGTGTCGAGCAGCCGTTTGCCCTCGAACGGACCGATCTTCAGCAGTAGCGCGAGCACGGCTGAATCGACGGTATCGGTCAGGAGGTGCGTGGTATGCAGCCCGAGCAGCAGCCACACGATCGAGCCATATGCATTCGCGTACCACATCACGTTCAGCGCCGTGAACTCGAAGCCGCGCACCACGAGGAATGCCAGCGCGAACGCGAGGCACACGCTGAGCCACAAGCACGCGCGAGCGCGCTCGCCACGCTCCGCCGCGCGCTTCGCGAACTGGTTCGGCGCGAGGCTCAGCAGCAGGATGGCCGTGTTCAGCGTGCCCCACAGCAGAGCGGGCGGCGGCGCGTGCAGCGGCCACGCCGCGTTCACGCCGCGCAGATAAAAGTACATCGCGACCGCGATCGCGAACACAGTGCCTTCGATCGCCATCAGACCGGCGCTCGCCCACCACATCGGGCTGCGATGGCTGAAGTCGAAGCTCGGCAACGCGCGCACATCGAGGGTCGAGACGGTGCCCGCCGGCGCGTCGTCGGACTCGGCAAGCGTGCGGATTTGCGGCGTTTCGTGCTGCGCCGTACCGCCGCGCGGCGACGGCCAGCGTTCGAGCGCGCGCGCCAGCGCATTGCTCGCGCGGGTTGGCCAGAACCACGCGATCATCGCCGCGGCGACCGGCACGGTGCCCCACCATACGGCCGTCGGCGTGAAGATCGAACCGATAAAGAAGATCGTCGTCGCGACAGCGCTCACAAACGGCCAGATCGACGGCGTCGGAAACAGCGGGCGGGTTTCGGCGATCGCATCGAGCGCGCTCGTCGTCAGCACCTCGCGCGCGCCGGCCGTAAGTCCCGACACCGACGCCGGCTGCCGCGACGGCTCCCACAGCGGATGGCGGCCATGCACGATCGGCAGCACGTCGAAATTGTGCGGCGGCGGCGGGCTCGGCATGCTCCATTCGAGCGTGCCGCCGCCCCACGGATCGGCCGACGCGGCAGCGCCCCGCCGGCGGCTGCGCGCCACATTGACGAGGAACAGCAAGACGCCGACGCCCATCAGATACGCGCCGAGTGTCGCAGTCAAATTCAGCGGCCTCCAGCCGAGCCCGGCGGGATAAGTCCAGATGCGCCGCGTCATGCCATGCAGGCCGAGCCAGTGCATCGGGAAGAACGTCACGTTCAAGCCGATGAAGAACAGCCAGAAATGCCAGCGCCCGAGGCGCTCGCCGAGCATGCGTCCGGTGAGCTTCGGAAACCAGTAGTAGAACGCGCCGAACAGCGGAAACACCGCGCCGCCTATCAGCACGTAGTGCAGATGCGCGACCACGAAGTAGGTGTCATGCACCTGCAGATCCAGCGCGACCGAGCCGAGCATGATGCCGGTCATGCCGCCCAGCACCAGGATGAAGAAGAACGCGAGCACGAACAGCAGCGGCGTCCGGAGCCTGAGCTTGCCGGTCAGCAGCGTCGCGAGCCAGCAATAGATCTGAATGCCCGACGGTACCGCGATCAGCACGCTTGCCGCCGTGAAGAAGCTCTTGCCCAGTTCGGGCACCGTGGTCGCGAACATGTGATGCACCCAGAGTCCGAACGCAAGGAACGCGGTCGCGATCAGCGCGAGCACCATCGCCGGATAGCCGACCACCGGCCGGCGCGAAAAGGTCTCGATGATCGACGACATGAAGCCGAGTGCCGGGATGAAGATCAAATAGACCTCCGGGTGTCCGAAGAACCAGAACAGGTGTTGCCACAGCAGCACGTCGCCGCCGAGCGACGGGTTGTAAAACTGCGTGCTGACCAACCGGTCCAGAATCAGCGCGGTACTCGCGAGCATGACCGCGGGCATCGCGAACAGCACCATGAACTGCGTGACGAGCGTCGCCCATGCGAACAACGGCAGCCGGTTCAGCGACATGCCGGGCGCGCGCATTTTCAGAATGGTCGTGATCAGCACGATCGCTTCGAGCAGCGCGGACAGCTCGGTGAACGTGATCATCTGCGCCCAGATATCGGAGCCTTTGCCCGTCGCATAGTCCGGGCCGGCCAGCGGCACGTAGCTGAACCAGCCCGAGCGCGGCCCCGCGCCCATCGCGAACGCAATGTAGAGCGTCAGTCCGCCGAACAGGAACACCCAGTACGCGTACGCATTCATGCGCGGAAACGCGACGCTGCGCGCGCCGATCATCAACGGAATCAGGTAACCGGCGACCGCCTGCATCACCGGCACGGCGAACAGGAACATCATCGTCGTGCCGTGCATCGTGAACAGCTGGTCGTAGAAGTCGGGACCGACCACGTGGTTGTTCGGCCGCGCGAGCTGCGTGCGCATCGCGAGCGCGAGCAACCCCGCGAGCAGGAAGAACACGAACGTCGTGACGATGAAGCGCCGCGCGATCGTCTTGTGGTTGATTGCGGACAACCAGCCAATCACGCCCGGCGGATCGCGCCACGTGTCGGCGAGCAGCGCGCGCGTATCGGCGGGCGCGTGGGGGCCGTCCTTGATCGCGAGGTCGACGTGCAAGGCGGGCGGGCGTTCGAGCGTGCTCATCGTAGGGTTCCGAGCCAGGCGACCAGCGCTTGCCGGTCGGATGCGGGGAGCGGCACGGTCGGCATCGTCGTGCCCGGCTTCAGCGCGTTCGGATCGCGGATCCACGCCGCGAGGTTCTGCTGCGTGTTCGGCAGCACGCCCGCGGCGATCGTCTGGCGGCTCATCAGGTGCGTGAGGTCCGGGCCGAGCGTGCCCTGCGCCGACGTGCCGCGCACGGTGTGGCAGTTTGCGCAGCTCGACTGCTCGAAGATCTGCAGGCCGCGTCGAGCGACCACGTCGGTCGGACTGAGCGCCGCCGTCACGGCGGGCGTGGCCTGCTGCATGCGCCAGTGCGCGTAATGTTCGGGCGTGTCGGCGGTCACGAACATCGCCATCCATGCGTGCTCGGCACCGCAATATTCGGCGCACTGGCCGCGATAGACGCCGGGTTTGTCGACGCGGAATTCGATCGTCGAATCGATGCCCGGCAGCATGTCCTTCTTGCCGTGCAGATTGGGCATCCAGAAGCTGTGGATCACATCGCTCGTCTTCAGCGCGATGACGACTGGCCGCCCCGCGGGCACGTGAAATTCATTCGCGGTCGAGAAGCCCGGCTGTTGCGCGTCGCCAGGATAGTCGACTTTCCACCACCACTGCTCGCCGGTGACTTCGAGATGCAACGCGTCGTCGACCGGCAAGCGTGACAGCGCGCGATCCGTCAATACGTCGGCGACGATCAGCCCCAACAGCAGCGCGACCGACGCGACGCTGACGACGGCGACCACGCACTGCGTTCCGCGTTCGCGCGGCTGCGCGAGTGACGCATGCTCGATACCTTGCTCAGTGTCGCCAGTATTGCCGCTCCTATCGGTGCGGCGAACCAGCGCAATCAGTGTCGCGAACAGCACTGCCGCGAACACCGCGCCGCACACGATCAACGACAGGTGCCACAGCCGCAGAATGTGCGCGGCCTGCACGCCGGCCGGATGCAGCGCATCCTGCGGCGGTTGCTGTGCGCAAGCGCCGCGTGCCACGCAGGCGAGCAGTATCCGCACGCCGCGCCGCGCGAGGAGCGAAATGCGATGAGAAGCCGTAGGTCCGATAGGTCCAGCGAGATCGATCATGGCGCGACGTTGGAGGCAGGTAAGCCAGCGGTTCGCGTGCAGCACAGCAAGCGCCGTTCCAACGACGACAGCGGCAAAGCAACGGCCGATGCTCGACCGGGTGGCCAATCCTGGCCATCTGTGGACATTCGAGGGAGCCGCGATGACGACGTCAGAAGGAAAACGGCGGACACGCAGGTCCGCCGTGTGCCGGTCGCGGACTGGCACACGCGTCAGATGGGGATGCAGTCGCCAGGCGATAGCGCCATGCGCGCCGATGCCGGCGTGTCGTCGACGATCGACGCAATCCGGTCAGCATCGCGGCCGGATCGCCGGGCGCGGCACGGGCCGCGCGCTTACATCTCGGGACAGGCAAGGTCGGCCGCGACGATCCGCGCGCCGTATTCCTCGGCGGCGAGCCGCGCTTCCTCGATACTGTCGAACGGACCGACATCGGGTGCGCCATCGAAAGGGAACAGTCGGCGGCCGTCCACCTTACGGCTGACCAGTAGGTCGGCATAGAATCGTCCATCGGCGCTGCGTCGCGCGGTGACGAAGATCGAAAAGTCGTCGCGCGACAGGATCGCGGCCGGCGAGTACTGGATCAGTTTCAGCTTTCTCCTCGACATGTCACTCCCTGCCTGCATTAGGCGATCCTGTTATGCCCTTCTGAAACCGATGTTAATGGAGGTGTAAAAGGGCGCGTTCGTCCATAAGCGTCGACTTATGGACTTCCCTGTCGCAGCGACGCTTCAACCGGATCAGCGCGACCGCCGCGCGCATTTCAAGGCTCCAGCTTCACCTTGATCCACCCCGGCTCGCGCCGGTCGAACTCGCGGTAGGCCCTCTGTGCCGCAAATCGCGCTCGACGTGAGCCGCACGAGCGCGTCGGTCGGCTCCTGCAACTGCCATCATGCACCTCCGATGTTCGATGGCGCTTGCGCCGATCAGGTCTTGTCGCCGACCGCGCGACTGCCCGCCTGATCCAGCCTGGCTTGCAGCGTTTGCTTGCGCGCCGCGATCTTTTCACCGAGCGCGCCGAGATCGCAGCCGGTGCGCCGCAAGGCCGGAAAGAGTTCGCCCTCCTCTTCCTCGACGTGATGCCGCACGAGCTCGGACATGACCTTGAACGTCGCGTCGAAGCCTTTGTCGCCCGGCTTCAGCGTCTCGAACTTCGCGATCAGCGTTTTCACCAGAAAATGCTCGACGTAGGCTTCATCGACATCGAGCTTGTCGTCGTCGGGCAGCGCCTGTTGCGCGGCCGGATACAACAGCTCTTCCTCGATGATCGTGTGCATCGTCAGCTCTTCGCACGCGCGCTGCGTCAGCGCGGCTTTGGCTTCGAGCGTGTCGCGCTCGTCGCCGCGCGATTTGCCGAAGGCGTCGAACAGCTTTTCCACGGTGCGGTGATCGGCCTCGAGCAGCGCGAGCGCATCGGGCGTGCTTGCGGTTTCGCGTCGAGCGGTGGGCTGCGTGTCGTCGGTAGCGGATCGCGTTGCGCGGTTCATGGCGGCTCCTTCAATCGGTCAAGTGCCCGCATCGAGCAAACGCCATACCGCGCCAACGGTCCCGCGTCGGTACGTCACTTGCTGCTGGTGGTCCGGCGCGGCATGTTGCGCGCTAACCTCTCCTTCCTCTTTTCAACGACTGATGAGAATCGCCCAGATCGCTCCGCTTTACGAAAGCGTGCCGCCGTTCGCGTACGGCGCCACCGAACGCGTCGTGTCGTATCTGACCGAAGAGCTGGTCGCGCGCGGCCACGACGTGACGCTCTATGCGAGCGCCGATTCGACGAGCGCCGCGCGGCTCGTGCCGATCTGCCCGCGCGGTCTTTGGCGCGACGCGAACGTGTGGGACACGCAAACCCATCACATCAGGCAGCTCGCGCGCGTGATTCGCGACGCGGACCGCTTCGACGTCGTTCATTTTCACGGCGAGCCGCTGCATTTCGCGTGGGCCGAGCGCCTGCCGTGCCGTACGCTGACGACGCTGCACGGCCGTCTGCTGCTGAACGATCATGGCCCGCTGTTTCGCGAATTCGCGCGCGTGCCGGTGGTGTCGATTTCCGCGAGTCAGCGCCGGCCCGTGCCGTGGGCGAATTGGCAGGGCACGGTCCATCACGGCCTGCCGCTCGACCAGTTCGAATTTCAGCCGATGGCCGGTTCCTACCTGCTTTTTCTCGGCCGCATGATGCCGGAAAAACGTCCCGATCTCGCAATCGAAATCGCCCGGCGCAGCGGCTTGCCATTGAAGATCGCCGCGAAGATTCATCCCGGCGAACGCGACTATTTCCGCGAACGCATCGATCCGCTCTTGCGCCGCTCTGGCGCGTTCACCGAATACCTTGGCGAAGTCGGCGGCCTCGCGCGCCGGCAATTGCTCGAGAACGCGCGCGCGTTGCTGCTGCCCATCGAATGGGACGAGCCATTCGGCATGGTGATGATCGAGGCGATGGCATGCGGTACGCCGGCGATCGCGTTTCGCCGCGGCGCGGTGCCCGAATTGATCGAAGACGGCGTGAGCGGCCTGATCGTCGATAACGTGGACGAGGCCGTGCAAGCGGTTGCGCGCATCGACGGCATCGAGCGCGGCGCGTGCCGCCGCGCGTTCGAGCGCCGCTTCACGGCCGCGCGCATGACCGACGACTATCTGACGATCTACGGCGCGCTGCTCGCGCACGACACGAGCGGCCGCGCGCGAGCAACGGGCAGTCAGCCCGCGCCGGTGTAATTGCGTTAACCGGACCGCCCGCGCGGCGCACCTCGGTTTCGCGGGGCGTCCGGCTCTGCATCACCGCGAGCACTGCCGCAGCGACGTCCACTTGCGGACCAGATTCACGAACTTGGCCGATTCGCCCGGCAGCTGATGTTTGCACGACATTCGTCATATGCATTGTGCGAGCTTCGCGCGGCGCTTTCGGCCCGCGTGCCTGGATTGTGGCGGAGGCTGAAAACCGCCGTCGCCAAAAGAACGTTTTTACCGGCAACGCCCCAAAAAATGCAGCGACGGCATATGGCTTGCTCGTTTGTTTGACTAACAGGAAAGGTCCGCTTTCACGCCCGCTTCCAGTCCCGGAGCCCACTTGACCCACCGCGACTTCATCGTAATCGGCACGTCCTCGGGAGGGGTCGATGCGCTGCGTTCGCTTGCCTCGCAGCTTCCCGCCGATATGCCCGCCAGCATCGCCGTCGTTCTGCATATCGGCGCGCATGGCAGCATGCTGCCCGCGCTTCTGAACCAGGCCGGACCGCTACCCGCCAAGCACGCACAGGATGGCGAACATTACGCGCCCGGCAGAATTTACGTGGCGCCGCCCGATCGGCACCTCGTCGTCGAGGATGGGCTACTGCGGCTTCTGCACGGCGCAAAAGAGAACTTCGCGCGCCCGGCGATCGACCCCCTCTTTCGCACTGCGGCCACGCAGATAGGGCCACGCGCGATCGGCGTGATCCTGACCGGCCTGCTCGACGACGGCACCGCGGGCCTCGAAGCAATCCAGGCGTGCGGCGGCGCGACGCTCGTCCAGGACCCGGCCGACGCGTTCGCGAGCGAAATGCCGCGACATGCATCGCCGTTTGCCGACCACGTGCTGCCGCTCGATCAAATGGGGCAATGTTTGGTAAAACTGACCGGCGGCAACGCCAGCGCGCCGGGAAAAAACGGCCGTGCGCGGCGCGAGGCGACCGATCGCATCGTTCTCGAACAAGACGCGTGGCTGGCCGGCACCACGGCATTCGAAGCAATCAGGGGACTCGCGACGCCCTCGACTTTCACATGCCCCGAATGCAACGGCACGCTGTGGCGCATGACCGGATCGCGGGTGATGCGTTATCGCTGTCATACCGGTCATGCGTATTCGGCCGCGTCGCTCGGCGACGGCCGCATGACGGATGCCGAGGACTCATTGCGCAAAGCGCTGCGTGCGCTGCGCGAGCGCGAAATGTTTAGCCGCGAGTTGCGCGAGCATTTCGCCAAAACCGGAGATACCGCCGCGCAACAGCGCGAGGAGGATAATGTGCTGCGCGCGAGGCACGCGGCCGAACTGCTGCAGTCGATGCTGATGGAAAAATGAGTGCAATGCGGGATAATAGCCGTCCGAGCCAGCAAGAAATGGGCTCGTCGCCCTATAAAAATCCACCGCTGAACACTATCCTTTCCAAGAAGGGACACGCAGCCATGTCAAAGAAGCGAGGGCAAACTCTGCCTAGCCAGGCACTCTATCCGATCGTCGGTATCGGCGCATCGGCGGGGGGGCTTAACGCGCTGACGGAATTCTTCGAGGCGCTGCCCGCGCACACGTCGATGGCCTTCGTCGTGGTCGTTCACCTGTTGCCGGATCACGAAAGCAATCTGGCCTCACTGCTGCAGAAAGTCACCAGCATGTCCGTGCAGCAGGTCACAGGCCCCACGCCGATCGAATCGGACCACGTCTATCTGGTCGCGCCCTCGTTCGAGATGATCATGGTCGACGGCTACCTGCGCGTCACGCGCAAGCTGCCCGAGGAAGGACGCCGCGCGAGCATCGATCTGTTTTTCCGCACGCTCGCCGAGGCGCACCGCGAACGCGCGATAGGCATCGTGATGTCGGGAGCGGGCTCGGACGGCTCGGTCGGCTTGTCGCGCATCAAGGAAATGGGCGGCATCACGCTCGTGCAGGACCCTTCCGAGGCCGAATACGACAGCATGCCGCGCAGCGCAATCGCGACCGGCATGGCCGACTTCGTGATGACCGCGGCCGAGATGCCGCAACGGCTGCTCGATCTGTGGTCCACCGCGCGGGAAATCCATCTGCCGGCCGCGGAGGCGGACGAGCCCGAGGAAGACACGGTCAACGAGTCGGCCGAGCGCGCGCTCCGCGAAATCATGGTGATTCTGCGCACCCGCACCGCACACGATTTCCGACATTACAAACGGGCTACGGTTCTGCGGCGTATCGAACGCCGGCTGCAAGTCAACGGCATTACCGACCTGCAGGTGTATCGCGATTATCTGCATCTGCACCCTGAAGAAACCCAGGCGCTGTTGCAGGACATGCTGATCAGCGTCACCAATTTCTTCCGCGACAAGGAAGCGTTCGACGTGCTCGAACGTGAAGTATTGCCGCCCCTGTTCGAAAACCGCGGCGAACAGGACCGCATCCGCGTGTGGTCGGTGGGCTGCGCGACGGGCGAAGAAGCCTATTCGCTGGCGATGCTGCTGCAGGAACGCTCGCTGAAGTCGCCCGAGGGCGTGTCTTTTCAGGTGTTCGCGACCGACATCGACGAGCGCGCCATTTCCCTCGCGCGCGCCGGTGTGTACCCGGAGTCGATCTCCGCCGACCTGACGCCGGCGCGCATCCGCCAGTTCTTCACGAGGGACGCCGCGCATTTCCGGATCAAGAAAGAGCTGCGCGAGCACATGCTGTTCGCCCACCATAACGTGCTGAGCGACCCGCCGTTCTCGCGGCTCGACATGATCTGCTGCCGCAACCTGCTGATCTACCTCGACCGCGAAGCGCAGATCGAAATCCTGAAGATGTTCCACTTCGCGCTGCGTCCCGGCGGCATGCTGTTCCTCGGCAGCTCGGAGTCGGCCGACGGCGTGAGTTCGATGTTCACCGTGGTCGACAAGCGCAACCGCATCTATCGCGCGAACATGGCGGTACGCAGTGACACGCCGGTGCCGATCGCGATTTCCGGCACCGTGAGCTCGCGGCCCGTCGTGACCACGGTGCAGCCGCCGGGGCGCCGGCGCTTTTCGTTCGGCGATCTGCATCAGCGGCTCGTCGAGCAATATGCGCCGCCCAGCGTGCTGGTGAGCCGCGAATCCGAAATCGTTCACCTGTCCGATCGCGCCGGGCGTTTTCTGCAGTATTCCGGCGGCGAGCCGTCGCACAACATCGTGGCCGTCGTGCGTCCCGAACTGCGGCTGGAACTGCGCACCGCGATCTATCAGGCCTTGCACACGAACCGCAGCGTCGAAGCGCGCCGCGTGCGCATCGAGCGCGATGGCCGGTCGTACTTCGTCAACATGACCGCGCGGCCCGTGCACGATCCGGAAGCGAACGCGGACTTCGTGCTGGTGCTGTTCGACGAGGTCGAGGACAGCGTGGCGAACGCCGAAACGGCGCCGGCCGACGTGCAGAAAGACCCGATCATCAGTCAGCTCGAACGGGAACTGCAACGCACGAAGGAACAGTTGCAGTCCACGATCGAGCAGTCGGAAACCTCAACCGAGGAGCTGAAGGCCTCGAACGAGGAATTGCAGGCGATCAACGAGGAACTGCGCTCGGCGACCGAGGAGCTTGAAACCAGCAAGGAAGAGCTGCAATCGATCAACGAGGAGTTGACCACGGTCAACGCGGAGCTGAAGTCGAAGGTCGAGGAAACCGGCAAGATCAACGACGACTTGCAGAACCTGATCGCCGCGAACGACATCGGCACGATCTTCGTCGACCGCAACATCTGCATCAAGCGCTATACGCCGCGCGCAACCGACGTCTTCAGCATCATTGCGTCGGACATCGGCCGCTCGCTGCTCGACATCACGCACCGCCTCGAATACGACAAGCTCGCCGACGACGCGGCCGAGGCATTCGACTCGTTGCGCCTGATCGAACGCGAGCTGAAGAGCAACGACGGGCGCTGGTATCTCGCGCGCTTCGTGCCTTACCGCACGACCGAAGACCGCATCGACGGCGCGGTGCTGTCGTTCATCGACATCACCGGGCGGCGTCAGGCGGAAGACCGGCTGCGCGAAGGCGAGCGGCGCATGCGCATCGTCGCGGAAAGCACGCGCGACTACGCGATCATCACGTTCGACGACAACCGCGTGATCAACAGCTGGAACGCGGGCGCGGAACGGATTTTCGGCTATACGGAAGCCGATATGATCGGCCAGTCCGCCGACATCCTGTACACCGAAGAGGACCGCGCCGACAACGTCGCGCAACGCGAGTTCGCCGAAGCGCGTCTGAATGGCCGCGCCGAAGAGGAGCGCTGGCATTTGCGCAAGGACGGCACGCGCTTTTTCGCGAGCGGCGTGCTGTCCCGTCTCGACGAACCGGGCATCAGCGGCTTTGCGCAGATCACGCGCGATCTCGGCGAATATGTGAACGAACCGACCTCGGGACGCGGCACCCATGTCGAATCGCTGCGCGCGGCAAGCGAGCGCGACGCGCAGCGGCGCCGCGACGAATTTCTCGCGGTCGTGTCGCACGAGCTCAAGCATCCGCTGAACCTGATTTCGGCCAGCGCCGAGCTGATCGCGCGCGCGCCGGAAGCGCGGCAGAACCTGAACGTGTCGCGCGCGACCGATACGATCCGCCGCACCGTGATGGGCCAGGCGCAAATCATCGACGATCTGCTCGACATTTCGCGCGTGCGCACGGGCAAGCTGTCGGTCGTGCGTACCGTAGTGGACATGCGCGAGATCGTGCAGCGCGTGTGCAGCGCGGTGCAGGACGATACGGCGCAGCGCGGCGTCGCGTTGAGGGTCGACATCACCGATGCGCCCGTGATCATTCACGCGGACCTCACGCGGATCGAGCAGATCGTGTGGAATCTGATCAGCAATGCGCTGAAGTTCACGCAGCGCGGTTCGATTCAGGTGTCGTTGCAGGTCAACGATCACGCCGAGGCCGTGCTGCGCGTCAGCGATACCGGCATCGGCATCGAGGCGTCGCTGCTGCCGCATATCTTCGAGATGTTCCAGCAGAGCCGCGATCCGGGCTTGCGCCGCGGGGGCCTCGGCATCGGCCTCGCGCTGGTGCGTGATCTGGTCAACCTGCACGGCGGCGCGGTGCGTGCGGAGTCGGACGGCGTCGGCCGCGGCGCGACTTTCACGGTGACCCTGCCCATCCACCGGCTCGCCACCCGCACGAGCGCGGATATCGAAGTCACCGCCGAGCCGTTGAAAGGCACGCGCATCCTGATGGTCGACGACGACGCCGCGACCGTCGAAACCTTCAAGCTGCTGCTGGAAAGCGAGGGCGCCGAAGTGCGGACCGCGACGAGCGGCGAGGAAGCGTTGACGATCATCAACGGCAACGCGCCCGATATCATCCTGTCCGACATCGGCATGCCGGGCATGAACGGTATGGAGTTCATCGGCAAGCTGCGCAGCATGCCGACGATGAAGTCCGTGATCTGCGTCGCGGTCAGCGGCTTTGGACAGCAGGCGGACGTCAGTGCGGCCGAACACGCGGGCTTCGACGCGCACCTGAAAAAGCCGGTGGTTCTCGAAGACCTGCTGAGCATTTTCGCGCGGCTGCGCGGCTGAACTAGCGGCTTGACGGGGCGCAACGCATCTATCCGTTGCTTTGCGACGACGACGCGTTGCGCGACGCGACCCTCGCAACGGCCGCGTTGACCTCGATCGGTGGCTGCCTGTCGCCGAACGGCGGTTCCACGACGAAGCGGTCTATCACGCCCGGCTCGAACACCAGGCAGCAGGTCGATCCGCCGTACTGGAAAAACCCCAACTCATCGCCCTTTCTGACGCGCTGGCCAGGCAACGCCTCGATCATGCACGACGACACGTCCGCCATGCCGACGAACACGCACGCCACCTGTCCCACCGCCGGATCGTCGCACTCGATCACGATCACCGCGCGCGCCGCGAGCGCCGTAATATAGCCCTGAGAATCGTTGAGGCCGCTCGGGTCTTCGCCTATGCATAGCCGAGCACGTAGCCCGCCTCTCGCGCCTGAATGATGGCCCGCGTCATATCCATGCGCAGCACCGGATCGCCTTCGATCAGCGCCGCGAGTTCTTCGACGGCGCGCGTGCGTGGCGCCGTGCGCGCACGTTCGCGCGCTTTGGCGACCAGCATGGTCCGGTAGCGCGCGAGATGCGCTTCCTCGCGTGGCAGCCATCCTCCAAGCCGCCGCCGTTGCGTGCGCGGGCTCGCCACTTCGTCGGTCGTCATGCTTCGCCCTTCTTAAGTGAGTTGCGGATCATTTGGCGCGCGGAGTGCCGAGGCAGTCGTCCGGTTCCTTGCGCCCGCCGCGAATTTGCTCGACGCAGGTCGCGACGGCTTCGGCAACGTTGGCCACCTCCTGTTGCATGTTCTCGTCGCGATCGAGCGTTTCATGACTGGTCGCATAGGGCTCGTAATAGCCGATAAAACGATCGAGCCGCGACTTCGCGCCCGCTTCGACGAAGCCCATCCAGTCGAGCCAATCCGCGAGCGCCCTGCGCGAGTTCTCGATGCCGGCGACGTCGCCATGCACGACGACGCCATAAGCCCGGCCCGCCAGATGCTTCGGATAGTCCCAGCCAGCCAGTTCGAGACGCTTCGCTTCGTCCGGTTTCTTGCCGTGGGTCGAGGTGGGGTCGGGATTGCCGCCGTCGGCGCACACGAGGCGATCCATCATCAGCTTGAGCGGCGCGGACACCTGATACCAGTAGACCGGCGTCACGATCAGCACGCCGTGACAAGCGGCAAAGCGCTCGTAGATCTCGTTCATCCAGTCGTTGACGAGCCCGAGCGAGTGATTCGGATAGCAGCTGCATGGCCAGTGACACAGCGGCATCGCGGTCGACACGCAGCCTTTGCACGGATGAATATGCAGGTCGCGATCGGAGTTCAGGTGCGACAGGTCGAGGAAATCGACGTCGCAGGACCGGCGTTCGAATGCTTGCTGCGCGATTTTGGCGAGCCGGAAGCTCTTCGACATTTCGCCGGGGCACGTGTAGTCGTTGCGCGAGGATGCGTTGATCACGAGCACGCGCGAGCGCGACGCCGGATCGCGCTGCCGCGCCTGCGCCGCCTTGATCCGCTCGCTCGCCGCGCGCCATTCGACCGACAGATCGTAGTCCGGGTCGGCGAATCCCGGCCCGGCCTTTTCCGTGACCGGCGCCTTGCGGCCTTGGCGATAGGCATCCCACGCGATCGCTTCGAGCCGAGCGAGCGCTGCGTCTTCCGCGCGAAACGCCGGGTCGTAGAAGCGGGCCATGAAGCGTTCGTGAAACGCGTCGCGCGACATCGATTCGGTAACCTGACCTTTGCGAACTTCGACAGTGCGAACGTGGTCGGGCGGTTTTGCAGGGGGGCTCATAGTGGAAGTGGCAAGCGGTAGTAGAACCGCAATGGGAGCAAGTGTTATTCCCGCACCGACCCTTCGCGCACCGCGCCGGCGGAATGCTGCTTGCTACTCGCCGGTATGGAATCGGACCAGCGCTTGCTCGTCATCTCACCGCATCTCGACGATGCGGTCCTCAGCTGCGGACTTCTGATCGCCGCGCATCCCGGCGCGGTCGTCTGCACGGTTTTCACCGCGCCGCCCGCCGAGAGCATGACGACCGATTGGGACCGCGCGGCCGGTTTCGCCGACGCGTTCGAAGCGATGCGGGCGCGTCAGGCGGAAGACCGGGAGGCGCTGGGGTTGTTGTCGGCGATTCCCGTGCATCTGCTGTTTCGCGACGCGCAATACCACGCATCGCCTGATGCGGACGAGCTGATCACCGCGTTGAACCACGCTGTTTCCGAAACAAAACCCACGCTGATCGCCATGCCGTTGGGCCTGTTCCATTCGGATCACGTTCTCGTGTCCAATGCCTGTCTCGCACTGATGCGGCGTCAGCCAGCCACGCAGTTCGTCGCGTATGAAGACGTGCCCTACCGGCGCATGTCCGGCGTCGTGCAAGCACGCCTGTGCGACCTCGCGAAACGCGGCTACGCCGCCAACACGCCGCATGCGTTGAACGTGCCCGACACCACGCAACACGAGCATATGAAGCGCGCGGCAATCGACGCCTACCGCAGCCAACTGCGCGCATTCGGTCCCGAAGGACAGGCGAGCCTCTTTTCGCCTGAACGCTGTTGGCAGCTTGGCCGCGACGAATCGGCTCCAGCTACGCAAAACGCGTGACGTACGGCACAAGGTTTGCTGCGTCGTCGCAGTCCAACCGTCGAAGCGATTGCACAGCATGCAAACCAAAGCCCCCCACCCGCGTATTTCGGTCGTCGTTCTCACGTATAACCGTGCGGGCGAATTGCTCACCACCCTGGAACGTCTGCTCGCGTTACCCGAAAACCCGCCGATCATCGTCGCCGACAACGGTTCCACCGACAACACGGTCGCACTCGTCGAAGCGCGCTATCCGAGCGTTCGCGTCGTCGAATGCAACGGCAATCTCGGCGCTGCAGGGCGCAACCACGCGCTCGCGTGCGTCGAGACCGACTATGTCGCGTTCTGCGATGACGACACCTGGTGGGGCCCGAGCTCGCTCGACCGCGCGGTGCAATTGCTCGATGCATGGCCGCGCGTCGGCGTGCTGAATGCGCGTGTCGCGGTCGGCGCGGACAACACGACGGATCCGACCTGTGCGTTGATGCGCGCAAGCCCGCTCGGCCGTGTCGGTCTGCCGGGGCCCTCCTTGATCGGCTTGATGGCGGGCGCGTGCGTGTTTCGCGCGGCGCTGTATCGCGAGATCGGCGGCTATGAGCCGCGTCTTTTCATCGGCGGTGAGGAAGCACTCGTTTCGCTCGACGTGCTCGCGTCGGGACATGCGATCGTCTACTGCGAGCAGTTGACGCTCCATCACCATCCGTCGCCGGTGCGCGACAGCGCGTTGCGCCGTCGCATGCTCGCGCGCAACGCCGCGTGGGTCGCGTGGCTGCGTCTGCCGTTGGGCGAAGCGTTGAGCGCGACTCTGCGCGCCCTCTACGTATTCGCGCGGGAAGGCACGCTGATGCGCGACGGCAGCGAATTGCTGGCCGGGCTCGCGTGGACCGTGCGAGAACGCCGGGTGGTCCCCCGGTCGATCCTCGCGATGCGCGACCGCGTGCGCGCGGCCGAGCGCAATCTCGAGGCGTCCGCAACGACGACTGTTGGTGGCAAGTTCGACGCGCCGATCTGAGACCTCGCTCAGACCTGAATCGCGCGCATCTTTATCGCGGCAACGCCGTGTCCGTGCGCGACGGCGCCTGCGCGAGCCGCCGGATCGCGGCGATCAGTTCTGCGGGCGCCACGGGCTTGTGCAAGTGCGCGTCGAAACCCGCGGTGCGCGCACGCTGTTCGTCGAGCACGTCCGTGTAGCCGGTCAACGCGATCGCCGGCAGCGGCCCGCCCGGAATCGACGGCCGCCCGCCTTCCAGTGCGCGCAAGCGGCTCAGCACGTCATAGCCATCTTCGCCGGCCAGCATCAGATCGCAGAGCAGCACGTGCGGCCATTGCGCCGGGTCCGTCGCGCGCAGCCAGTCCAGCGCTTCGGTGCCCGCTGCACATAGCCGTACGCGTGCGCCGCTCGTGCTCAGCACCGCTTCGAGCGCGTCGCGCGCTTCTTCCTGGTCGTCGATCGCGAGCACGAAGAGGCCATCGAGCGCAGCGGGCTCCGCCGAATCCGGCGCCGTGGGCCCCGACGCCAGTGGCGGCTGCGCATCCGCGACCGGCCGCAGCGGCAGCATCGCCACATAGGCGAGCCGCCCGTTCAGCGGCGTCAGCGTGAAGCTGCCGCCCGCGGCCGCCAGCGCGCTTTCCATCTGCCGCGCCGCCGCCTGCGATAGCTCGGCCGGCTTGTCGCCCATGCCGAGCACGCTGAACCACACGTGGTTGCCGTGCCGCTGCGCGCGCAACGCGATGCGCTGCCCCGGGCTCGCCTGCGCGATCTCATTGCGGCACAACTCGGCGATCAACGGTTGCAGCACGCTCGGATCGCCGGTCACCCGCAGCTCGTGGTCGGACGGCTCCGCGTAGACGACGACGCGCTGCCCGGCGATCTCGTCGTGCAAGGCATCGATCACACCCGCCGTCAATGCGCTGACGCTGACCGATCGCGCGGTCAGCCGGCGCTGCGCGTGTTCGAGTTCACCCTGCTGCCATTGCAGCGACCACATCTTCGCGTACACGCCCTCGCGCGCGAGCAGTTCCCGATGCGTGCCCTGCTCGACCACCTGGCCGTGCTCCATCACCAGAATCCAGTCCGCGTCGACGACGGTGGAAAGTCGATGCGCGATCACGATCGACGTGCGGCCTTGCGCGAGGCGCGTCAGCTCGGTCTGGATCGCGCGCTCGGAGCGCGTGTCGAGCGCCGAGGTCGCCTCGTCGAACACGATGATGCGCGGGTCCTTCAGAATCGCACGCGCAATCGCGATGCGCTGCCGCTCGCCGCCCGATAGCCGCACGCCCCGCTCGCCGACGCGCGTGTCGTAATGGTCGGGCAAGCGCTCGATGAACTCGTCGAGCTGCGCGGCCCGCGCCGCCCGCACGACGTCCGCGCGCGTCGCCGACGGACGTCCATAGGCAATGTTGTAGGCGATCGTTTCATTGAACAGCACGGTGTCCTGCGGCACGATGCCGATGGCCTCGCGCAGACTGCGCTGCGTGAGCATGCCGATGTCCTGCCCGTCGATACGGATCATGCCGCGTTCGGGCCGATAGAGGCGAAACAGCAGCTTCACGAGCGTCGATTTGCCCGAGCCGCTGCCGCCGACCACCGCGAGCGTCTTGCCCGGATACGCGTGAAAGTCGACATCGCGCAGCACCTGCCGCGCCGCGTCGTAGCCGAAATCGACGTGTTCGAACTCGATCAGCCCCGCGCCGACCTTCAGCGGCTGCGCGTCGCGCGCATCGATATCCTCGCCGACGCGGCCGCGCGCCGCCAGAATCACGAACATACGCTCGACGTTGACGAGCGCGTCGTTGGTCTCGCGAAACACGAAGCCGAGCGTGTTCAACGGCATGCAGATCTGGATCAGGTAGGCGTTCACCAGAATCAGATCGCCGACGCTCATGCTGCCGGCCACCACGTGCTGCGCGGCGAGCAGCATGACCGCCGCTACCCCGAGCGCGATCACCGCGCTCTGTCCCACGTGCAATGCGGTCAACGCGTTCTGGTTAGCGATGCGCGCGTGCACCCACTTTTCCAGCACGTTGCCGAGCCGTTGCGTCTCGCTCTCTTCGGTCGCGAAGTATTTGACCGTGTCGTAGTTCAGCAGACTGTCGACGAGCCGCCCGTCCGATTGCGCTTCGAGCAGATTGACCGCGCGCTGGAATGCGACGCGCCGCCGCGTGAACACGAACGTATAGCCCGCATACAGCACGAAGGTCACGACGATCGCGAGCATGAATTCGCGCGCGTAGCTATGCACCATGATCGCGACGATCACCGCGATCTCGAAGAAGGTCGGCACGATCGCGAACAGCGCGGTGCCGAGCAGAAAGCCGATGCCGTCGGCGCCTTTCTGCACGTCGCGCACGATCGCGCCGGTCTCGCGCCGCGCATGAAAGCGCGCGCTCAACCGATGCAGATGCGCGAAGGTCCGCTCGGTCAGCGCCGCGACCGTGCGTTGCACGACGATGCTGAAGACGACGTCGCGCGCCTCGTTCAGCGCGTCACCGAAAAATCGTAGCAGCGCATAGGCGAGCACGAGGAACACTGGAAACGCCACCTGCGCGAGCGGATGGCTCAGTTCGTCGACGATGTGCTTCAGCGTGAGCGGCATCAGCACGGTCGCGAGCCGCGCGGCGATCATCAGCGCGAGCGCCCCGCTGGTCTGCCAGCGATAACGCCATACCGCATGCGCGAGATCGCCGACGATTCGGCGCGTCAGTTCGGAGCGAGGCGGCGGGGCGGAATTCGGCATGAGGTCGGGGTGAGGGCACCCGGAAGAAACGTCGCACAAGTGTGGCGTCGCGCAAGCGGCGCGCCCGGGCGCACGCAAAAAAGGCGCTGGCTCCAGCCCATTTCCGCGCACTTCTTACTTGTTAATTGGGCGGGGTCTTTCGCTCATCCTGGTACCGGCGCGACGCAAGCGGTTCGAAGTTACATGACCGTATGTAGAAACAGGGACGCCACAGCGCTTCTCTTCCTACGAGAAAGGGCACGCTACAGCGCTTCGTACGGTTCCGCGCGACGTTTGCGTCGTTTGTCCGCACCGCAGGATGCGAATGGCACACCACATGCTGAGCGCCGCTTACGAAAGTCAACATCAATAGCCGCTCATCGCAGGAAGGAATACCAATGAAGATCGCCCTGATCAGCGAACACGCGTCGCCACTTGCTGTCGCCGGTGGCGTCGACAGCGGCGGACAGAACATCTACGTCGCGAACGTCGCGCGTCAACTGGTGGAAATGGGCCATCAGGTCGACGTGTTTACGCGCCGCGATCGCGCACTGCTGCCCGAGCGCGTCGACATGGACGGCGTGCGCGTGATTCATGTGCCCGCGGGACCGCCGCGGCAATTGCCGAAGGAACGACTGCTGCCGTTCATGGACGAGTTCGCCGCGTTTCTGAGCGCGTTCTTTCGCCGCGAACCGCAGTCCTACGACGTGATGCACGCGAACTTCTTCATGTCCGGCCTCGCCGCGCTGCAAGTGAAGGCTGCGCTCGGCGTGCCGCTGGTCACGACCTTTCACGCGCTCGGCCGCGTGCGGCGTATCCATCAGGGAACGGATGACGGCTTCCCTGACGAGCGCTTCGCGATCGAAGACGAACTGGTCGCAGGTTCGGACGTGCTCGTCGCCGAATGTCCGCAGGACCAAGCCGATCTGCTCGAACACTATCGCGCCGATCCAGCGCGCATCCAGATCGTGCCGTGCGGTTTCGATGCCGAGGAGTTCATGCCCGTCGAGCGCGAAGCCGCCCGCGATGCGCTCGGCTGGCGCCAGCACGACTTCATCGTGCTGCAACTGGGCCGGCTCGTGCCGCGCAAAGGCATCGACAACGTGGTGCGCGGCGTCGGCGTGCTGAAGCACACGTTCAACGCGGCGGCGCAGCTGTACGTAGTCGGCGGCAATTCGGACGCGCCCAACGAAATCGCGACGCCGGAGATCGCGCGGCTGCGCGAGATCGCCCGCGAATGCGGCGTCGCGGAGCAGACGAGCTTCGTCGGCCGGCGTGGTCGCACGCGGCTGCGCTACTTCTATAGCGCCGCCGACGTGTTCGTGACGACACCCTGGTACGAGCCGTTCGGCATCACGCCGATCGAGGCGATGGCCTGCGCGACGCCGGTGATCGGCGCCGATGTCGGCGGCATCCGCTATTCGATCCTCGATGGCGTGACCGGCTTTCTCGTGCCGCCGCGCGACCCGCACGCGCTCGCCGCGCGTCTCGACCGCTTGCGGCGCGACCCCGCGCTCGCGCGCCGGATGGGCGAAGCGGGTCTCGACCGGGCGCGGACCGGCTTCACCTGGCGCGGTGTCAGCGATGCGCTCGCGCAAATCTATGCACGCGCGGCAAGGCTCGCACCGACCAAAACATTGCTCGACACCGCGTCCGAGCCGGCGCAGCTACCGCTGCGAGCAGCGGCCGGAGCGTCGTCCCGTTGACGACGGCGCACACCGCGCGAACCCGCACGGTGTGTGCATCTGGAACACGCCGCGGCCGGTCCAGCGGCTGCGGCGCGCCTTTTTCCAACTTTTGACCGAAGCTCGCGCGTACCACGAACCATCATGACGCTACCCGCCGTGTTCATCGACAAGGACGGCACGCTGCTCGAAGACGTGCCCTACAACGCCGATCCCGCGCTGATGCGTTTCGCGCCGGGCGCGCGCGAAGCGCTCGCGCTGCTCGCCGCGTACCCGTACGCGCTGTTCGTGATCAGCAATCAGTCCGGCATCGCGCTCGGCAAGTTCGAAGACAGAGCGCTGTTCGACGTAGAACGCCGGCTGCGGCAGATGTTCGCCGAGTGCGGCGCCACGCTCGCCGGCGCGTACTGGTGCCCGCATCATCCCGAGGGCAGCGTCGAGCGTTACGCGATCGTCTGCGACTGCCGCAAGCCCGCGCCCGGCATGCTGCTGCGCGCGGCCGGAGAGCATGAGCTCGATCTCGCCAACAGCTGGTTCATCGGCGACATTCTCGACGACGTCGAAGCGGGCAATCGCGCCGGCTGCCGCACGATCCTGCTCGACAACGGCCACGAGACCGAATGGCGAACCGGCCCGCAGCGCACGCCGGGCGCGCGCGCCGCCGGTCTGCACGAGGCCGCGCAACGCGTCGTATTGCACGGCCTGCCGCCGGGCACCGCGGCGCGCCGCAAGGAGGCGCCGCGGTGAACGCACCTCTGCCACTTGCGCCGCCCAGGCTGGCTCACGCGCGCGCGCCCGATACGTCGCAGCCGGTGTGCTGGGGCGGCGAGGTCAAACGGATTCTGTGCGTGCGCCTCGACAATCTCGGCGACGTGCTGATGACCACGCCAGCGCTGCACGCGCTGCGCGAGTCCGCCGAAGACCGCCATCTCACGCTGCTGGCGTCGCGCAGCGGCGTCGCGCTCGCACCGTTTCTCGACGACGTCGACGATGTGATCGAATACGACGCGCCGTGGGTCGCGCCCGGGTCGACCGTGACGCGCGATCTGCTCGACGATCACCGCATGCAGCAGCGGCTGCGGCGCGGCGGCTTCGACGCGGCGGTGATTTTCACCGTCTATAGCCAGAGCCCGTTGCCGGCCGCGATGCTGTGCTATCTCGCGGGGATTCCGCGCCGCCTCGCGCATTGCCGTGAAAATCCGTACGCGCTGTTGACCGACTGGCTGCGCGAGCCGGAGCCGCAGCAGCGCACACGGCACGAGGTGCAACGCCAGCTCGATCTGGTGCATCACGTCGGCGCGCGGACGGGCGACACCGGCATGCGCTTTCGCGTGCCGCCGGCCGCGCGCCAGTCGCTCGACGCGAAACTGAGGACGCTCGGCATCTGCCGCCACACCGAGTGCATCGTGTTGCATCCAGGTGCGACCGCTGCGTCGCGCCGCTATCCGCCCGAGCGCTTCGGCGAGGTCGCCTCGCAGCTCGCGCGCGAAACCGGCGCCTCGGTGCTCGTGACCGGCGGCGCGAGCGAGCGGGCGCTCGTCGAGACCGTGATGCGCACGGCCGCGCCCGGCACGCGCGCGCAGCTATACGACCTGAGCGGTGCGCTGACGCTCGCCGAACTCGCCGCGCTGCTCGAACGCGCGAGCGTGCTCGTGTCCAACAACAGCGGCCCCGTGCATGTCGCGTCCGCGCTCGGCACGCCGGTCGTCGATCTTTACGCGCTGACCAACCCGCAGCACACGCCGTGGCAAACACCGCAACGCGTGCTGTATCGCGACGTCGAATGCCGCTGGTGCTATCGCAGCGTGTGTCCGCACGGGCATCACGCCTGCCTGCTCGGCGTTCCGACCGACGAGGTCGTGCACGCGGCACTCGAATTGCGGCAAGCGCATGCGCATGCGCCGCGTCGTGGTGTATCGGAGCGCGCCGGTCGCGCCGATGACACGAGCACGCCGTCGCTGATCGATCAGCCAACCGTCCCCTGAACCCACTTCCACTGCCAATGCCATGTACACACTCGGAATCAATGCGGTCTATCACGACAGCGCCGCCGCGCTGCTGCGCGACGGCGTGGTGCTCGCCGCCGCCGAAGACGAACGCTTCACGCACGTCAAGCACGCGAAACGTCCGGTGCCGTTCTCGACCTGGCAGCTCCCGTTCGATGCGATCGACTACTGCCTGAAGGCCGCCGGCATTACGCTCGCCGCGATCGATCACGTCGCTTACTCGTACGACCCCACGCTATTCGGCGGCATGCCGAAGAGTCCGGGCGCGACGATCGCGCTGCCGTTCGATCCGGCCGGCACGCGCCCGGACAACCCGTCCGCGTCGCCGTGGGACCCGCTGTTCCTCAGCTATATCGCCAACGCGAAGGGCCAGCTGCTCGACGGCGCGCCGCATCATCTGCGCAAGCGCTTCCAGGGCGTGGATCGCGAGCACGGCTTCGCATGGCACTTCGTCGAGCACCATCTCGCGCACGAGGCGAGCGCGTTTCTCGCCGCGCCGTTCGACGACACCGCCGTGCTGACGATGGACGGCCGCGGCGAGGGCGTGACGACCAGCATGGGGCAATTCGTCGGGGGCGAGTACCAGCGTCTGAAACAGGTCGAGCTGCCGCACTCGCTCGGGCTGCTCTACGAAGCGGTCACCGACTGGCTCGGCTTCCTGCACTCGTCGGACGAGTACAAGGTGATGGCGCTCGCGTCGTACGGCAAGCCGGCTTATGTCGAGGTGTTCCGCGAGATCGTCCGCTATCGGCAGGACGGCAGCTATACCGTCGACGCTGCGCGGCTGACCGAACGCTTCGGTCCCGCGCGCGAACGTGGCGGGCCGCTCGAACAACGCCACTTCGATATCGCCAATTCGTTGCAGCGCGTACTCGAGGAGACCGTGCTGGAACTCGCGCACTGGCTGCATCGGCAGACCGGCTTGAGCCGGCTCTGCATGGCGGGCGGCGTCGCGCTGAACTGCGTGATGAACTCGAAGGTGCGCGACGCCGGGCCATTCAGCGAAGTGTGGGTGCAACCGGCGGCAGGCGACGCTGGCACCGCGCTTGGCGCGGCACTGTGGACCGATTATCGCGAACGTGCCGCGCGCGGCGACCGCGAACGTCACTGGAAAATGGATCATGCGTATCTCGGGCCCGAATACAGCGAAGCGGAAATCGAGCAGTTCCTGCGCTGGTCGAAAGTACCGTACCGGCGACTCGCCGATATCGCCGGCGAGACCGCCGATCTGCTCGCGCAGGGCAAGGTGATCGGCTGGTATCAGGGGCGCACCGAATTCGGGCCGCGCGCGCTCGGCGCGCGCTCGATCCTCGCGTCGCCGGTCGATCCGCGGATGCAGGCGAAGCTCAACGAGATCAAGGATCGCGAGGACTTCCGCCCGGTCGCGCCGGTCGTGATGGAAGAGGAAGCCAACGAATGGTTCGTGAACGGCCAAACCGCGCCGTTCATGCTGTTCGTGTTCGACGTGCGCGCCGACAAGGCCGCGCGTATTCCGGCCGTGCGGCACGTGGACGGCACCGCGCGCGTGCAGACCATCAACCGCACGCAGCACCCGCTGTACTACGACTTGCTGGCGGCGTTCAAGCAGCGCACGGGCGTGCCGATTCTCGTCAATACGTCGTTCAACACGCGCGGCGAGCCGATGGTGAATTCGCCGCGCGACGCGGTCGAGTCGTTCTGGACCTCGCCGCTCGACGCGCTCGTGATCGGCCCGTTCCTCGTCGACAAGGCGGGGGGCCGCTCATGAACGCCTCGGTCATGTGTCCGTCGCCCCTGCATGGCGGCGTGGCCGCGCGCTACAGCAGCGAAGATGCCGACGAAACCGGCCGCACGTTGCGCACGCAGTCGTGGCCCGACGTGTCGGTGGTGGTGCCCACCTACCGCCGTCCCGCGATGCTCGCGAACTGCCTTGCCGCGCTATGCGCGCAGCAGTTCGCGCCGCACCGCTACGAGATCGTGGTCTGCGACGACGGTCCCGACGACGCCACGCGCGCCTGCGTCGAACGATTCGCGCGCGAGATGGCGCCGCGCGGGCTGGAAGTGCACTACCTGCCGGTCACGCGCACCCAGGGGCCGGCCGGCGCGCGCAACGCGGGCTGGCAGTATGCGCGCGCTTCGCTGATCGCCTTCACCGACGACGACACGCTGCCCGATCCGCACTGGCTGACGGCTGGCGTCGCGGCGCTCGCGCAAGGCGCGACGGCGGCCGCCGGGACGATCGTCGTGCCGCTGCCCTCGCCGCCCGATCTGCCGACCGATTACGAAGCCGACGCGAGCGGCCTCGCGCGCGCCGAATTCGCGACCGCGAACGTGTTCGTCACGCGTGCGGCGCTCGTCGCGACCGGCGGCTTCGACGAACGGTTCACGTCGGCGTGGCGCGAGGATTCGGACCTGCAGTTCACGCTGCTTACCGCGGGCGGCCAGATCGTGCGCGCCCGCGACGCGGTGGTCGTGCATCCGGTGCGGCCGGCGCGCTGGGGCGTCAGCATCGCGCAGCAGAAAAAGAGCCAGTTCGATGCGCTGCTTTATCGCAAGCATCCCGAACTGTTTCGAACGCGCATCCGCTCGCGGCCGCCGCTGCTGTACTACGCGATTCTCTGCGCCGCGTTGCTGGCGATCGGCGGTTCGTTCGCGGATCAGCCGATGCTCGCGGGCGCGGGTTTGATCGCGTGGTGCGGGTTGACCGGCTATTTCTGCGCGCGGCGGCTGCGCGGGCGCAATCACGGCTGGCGCCACGTCGCCGAAATGCTCTGGACGTCGATCCCCATTCCGTTTCTATCGATCTACTGGCGGCTCTATGGCGCCATCCGTTTCAAGGTGTTCTTTCCATGACCCCACCCTCGCTGCTGGCGGCGCTCGCGCCGCGCCGTATCGCCGTGTTTCGCGCGCTGCAGCTCGGCGACATGCTGTGCGCGGTGCCCGCCTTGCACGCACTGCGTGCGGCCGCGCCGGATGCGCATATCGCGCTGATCGGACTGCCGTGGGCACGCGCGTTCGTCGAGCGCTATGCGGGGCTCGTCGACGAGCTGATCGTGTTTCCGGGCGCGGTCGGTTTTCCCGAGCAGCCCGAATCGAACCATGGCTTGCCCGCGTTCTTCGCGCGGATGCGCGAGCGGCGTTTCGATCTGGCGATCCAACTGCACGGCAGCGGCGGCATCGCCAACGATCTGCTGCATCAACTCGGCGCGTGTGCCGACGCCGGCTTCGTGCAGCCCGACGAGGTACCGCGCGAGGGTTGCTTCATCGATTGGCCCGATGCGTTGCCGGAGCCCGAGCGCTATCTCGCGCTGATGAGCGCGCTCGGCGCGCCGGCGCACGACCGGCGTCTGACGTTCCCGCTCACCGAGCTCGACCTCGACGAGTACACCGCGCTGCGCACGTATCACGGCATCGAAGACGAGCGGCTCGTGCTGGTTCACCCCGGTTCGCAATTGCCGTCCCGCCGCTGGCCCGCCGAGCGCTTCGCGGCCGTCGCCGACCACCTCGCCGCCGACGGCTGGCAGATCGCGATCACCGGCACGGCCGCCGAAGCGCCGCTGACCTGCGCGGTGCTCGGCGCGATGAGCGCGCCCGCGCTGCATCTGGCGGGTGCGACTTCGCTCGGCGGACTCGCTGCGCTGGTCGCGCATGCGCGGCTCGTGGTCTGCAACGACACCGGCATCTCGCACATCGCCGCGGCGATGGCGAGCGCGTCGGTCGTGATCGCATGCGGCAGCGACACGCGGCGCTGGGCGCCGCTCGATCATGCGCGGCATCGCGTGCTGGCCGACTATCCGGCGTGCCGGCCGTGCATGTTCCGCGACTGCCCGTATGGTCATCCGTGCGCGCTGAACGTGCAGGTCGAACAGGTGGTCGAGACCGCCCGCGAGCAGCTTGCGCGCGCGCCCGGCGCGCAACCAGGCGCGCCCGGCAGCCTGCATGAGGGAACCGTTTCGCTGTCTTTCGAGGATCTGCACCATGTTGCGTAATTGCCGCCGGCTGCGCGTGCTGACCTGGCACGTGCACGGCAACTACATGTATTACCTGAGCCAGACGCCGCACGATTTCTATCTGGTGACGAAACCCGGTCATCCGCCCGGCTATGCCGGCAAGGTCGGCGTATTGCCGTGGGGCGACAACGTGCACGAGATCGCAATCGACGACGTGCCCAACCACGAGTTCGACGTGGTGCTGTACCAGCATCGCACCCACTGGGACCACGACCGCGAGCGCGTGCTGAGCGCCGCGCAGCAACGTCTGCCACGCGTCTATGTCGAGCACGACCCGCCGCAGGAAAACCCGTTCGAGCAATGGCATTGGGTCGACGATCCCGGCACGCTGCTGGTCCACGTCACGCACTTCAACCGGCTGATGTGGGACAGCGGCGTCACGCCGACGCGCGTGATCGAACATGGCGTCGTGGTGCCCGACGGCGTGCGCTACAGCGGCGAACTGCAGCGCGGCATCGTGGTCGTCAATCATCTGGCGCAGCGCGGCCGGCGGCTCGGCGCGGATGTCTTCAGCGAAACGCGCACGCGCGTGCCGCTCGATCTCGTCGGCATGGACGCACAGCGGCTAGACGGCATCGGTGAGATCGGCAACCTCGATCTGGCCGCGTTCAGCGCGCGCTACCGCTTCTTTTTCAATCCGATCCGCTGGACCAGCCTCGGCCTCGCGATCGTCGAGGCGATGACGATCGGCATGCCGATCGTCGGTCTCGCGACGGCCGAGCTCGCCACCGTGATCCGCAACGGCGAAAACGGCTTCGTGCATACCGACGTCGACGCGCTCGTCGACGTCATGCTCGGGCTGCTGCGCGATCCCGGCGAAGCGCGGCGGCTCGGCGAAGGCGCGCGGCGCACCGCGCTCGAACGCTTTCATATCGACCGTTTCGCGCAGGACTGGCACGACGCGCTGCTGCACGTCACGGCGTGATGCCACGCTCCTTTTCAACGTTCATGCGGTCCAACCACAGGATCACGCACCATGAAAGAACTTACCCGCAAGCGCATTCTGGTCACCGGCGGCGCCGGCTTTCTCGGCTCGCACCTGTGCGAACGGCTCGTCGCGCAGGGACACGACGTGCTATGCGTCGACAACTTCTATACCGGTACGAAGGACAACATCGCGCATCTGCTCGACTGCGCGAACTTCGAACTGATGCGTCACGACGTGACGTTCCCGTTGTATGTGGAAGTCGATGAAATTTATAACCTCGCGTGCCCCGCGTCACCGATCCACTACCAGCACGATCCGGTGCAGACCACGAAGACCAGCGTGCACGGCGCGATCAATATGCTCGGGCTCGCCAAACGCGTGAAAGCGCGGATTTTCCAGGCGTCGACGAGCGAGGTGTATGGCGACGCGCTCGTCCATCCGCAGCAAGAAGACTACTGGGGCCACGTGAATCCCATCGGTCCGCGCTCGTGCTACGACGAAGGCAAGCGCTGCGCGGAAACGCTGTTCATGGACTATCGCCGTCAGCATGGCCTGTCGATCCGCATCGCGCGCATCTTCAACACCTACGGCCCGCGCATGCATCCGGCCGACGGCCGGGTGGTGTCGAACTTCATGATGCAGGCCTTGTGCGGCGAGCCGCTGACCGTCTATGGCGACGGCTCGCAGACGCGTTCGTTCTGCTATGTCGACGACATGATCGACGCCTTCATCCTGCTGATGAACAGCGCCGACGATCCAGGCGGCCCGGTCAACCTGGGCAATCCGCACGAAGTGTCGATGCGCGAGATCGCGCAGCGCGTCGTCGCGGTGACCGGCTCCGCGTCGCCGCTCGAAACACGGCCGCTGCCGGCCGACGATCCGTGGCATCGACAGCCGGACATCTCGTTGGCGACAAAACTACTCGGCTGGCAGCCGGGCACGTCGCTTGACGAAGGGCTGCCGCGCACCGCACGTTATTTCCGCGCGCGCATCGAGGCGAGTCAGCACACGCCGCCGTCTGCGGGCATGGACGGCGCCGGAGTCACGTCCGCTCGCCGTCATTGAGCCAGCGGCGCAGCGCTGCCGACGCAGTGGCGCGTTTCACGCGATTAGTCATGCGAAACGCGCCGCGCGGGCTGCACGATCAGCGATGCGGTAAGGAAGGTGACGCAAACGGCTCCGGCACACGATTTCTACACGGCTGGCGTGTCCGCGCGAATGCGCATCACGGTCTGACGCGACGTGCCGAAGCGTCGCGCGACCTCGCTGACCGACTGTCCTCTGCCGAGCGATTGCAGCACGCGTTGACGCTGCTGCTCGGAAAGCGACGGTGGCCTGCCCGTGTGCTTGCCGCTCGCGCGAACGGCCGCGAGACTGTCGCGGCTGCGCAGGCTGCGGCACGCGGCGTCGAGCCGCACCAGCGCGCGCAATGCCTTCACCGCCGAGGGCTCGGGGCGCCCGGCAAGATCGGTATGGCCGACCTCGACGCAACGCAGCGCCACGCCGGCCTTCCGGCACTGCATGACGGTGGCGAGGATGTCGCGCGCGTTGCAGCCGAGCGCGGCCAGCTCGAGCACGACGAGCGTGTCGCGCGGCGCGATTCGTCGGATCAGACTCTGCAGCTCGGGGCGGTCGCGCGCCTGCGCATAGGTCGGCAGATCTTCGACCACGACCCGCGCGAGCGTGACCATGTAGCCGGCCTTGTCGAGCCGGATCAGCGCCTGCTCGTGCCGAACCGCATCGTGCGCGCCGAACAGATAGATGTGTAGTTTTTCCACTTCGCCTTCGTAGTCACGATCCGCCATTAGCGGCGCTATTACGTCGGGGTGCCGGTTTTTCGAGCGACGACGCCCGGATACGTCGTCACTCATCGCGCTCAGGGCTGCCGCTGGCCGCCCTGATGCGTCGGAGGAGTCTGGTTCTGTTGCTGCTGTCCGCTGTCGCGGCCGGGCTGCGCCGGATTCGACGGCTGACGATTCGAATTCTTGTCCGAAGTCATGACGCTCTCCTATGTGATATTGCGGGTGACCGTGGCTAACCGCGGCCATCGTGATCAAGTCGCAACCACCGTTCCCGGTCCTGCCCGCGCGAGACCGTTGCGGCGCGGGCAAGCAGGCGCCTGGCAATGACGCTTCCGCTGGCGACGCGAGCAGCCCGGTGGAGGAATTTTCAAAGTGTATCAACCGCATTGAACGTCCAATACGGTTGGCGTCGGTATTGGCGCGATTGAACTGTGGTTACGTGGGCGGTAGAGGCGGCAGGTAGCCGCCGCGAAGCAATTGACGGCTCGCTCGCCTCTTTAAGCCGGCTGCGCAGCGTCTTCGCGGCGGCGACCATGTTCGTGAGCGCGGGAATCACTTCAGCCCACTGACGCGTTTTCGGTTCGGTATGGTCAAGAAGTGCAACCGGTAACGAGTGTATGACTGACTGCAAGTATCTGTAATTATTATAGAAATGCAAGTCTGCCAATCCATATTCAGATACGATCTGCGGGCGATACGTCACCTAAAGGCCCTTTTTAACGATTTGCAAGGGATTAGAATACATTTGTCCCCGGTTGACATGCTCAAGCCGAGGTGCGCGGATTCAATTCCAGAATCCCTCAAAGTTGCGGTGTCCAATGGGTTCTTAAGTGGTTAGTTGCATGTAGCGGCGACTTAACCATCGGAGGCTGGCGGTATTCGATCTCGGCCATTCAAGCTAACGCAGGGCGACCGGCAGTTCCCAGACAGGAACGTCCATACCGCACTCTCATCTCTGGACTCGGCTTCGGCCTTAGCCGGCATTACGGCGCGCGGAGTGAGCTTGCCCCCGAAAAACGAATCCCTTGCTGAGTGTGTAAGCTCAAGCAAGGAGAGGAAACGATGACGGTCAAGGCAAAGCGGGCGCAGTACA
>NZ_JACHDI010000021.1:0-132873 GCF_014201025.1 Paraburkholderia sp. MM5384-R2 | reverse complement strand
CAACAATGTCGCGGTGGAGAAGGCCAGACTCTCCGATCATGTCTACGAGCCGTCCAGGCCGGTGCCCGAAGGGTGGGCGAACCGCAGCGGGGATACGGAATTTCTGGATCAGTATGGCTTGAAGCCGAAAGACCTGAAAATCAAGGGTTCCAATTTTGGAGCGCAGGTGTATGAACCGAATGCGGCGGTCTTCGGCAACGATATGAAGCCGACCCTTGCCTTCAAGGGAACCGAAATGACGAGCCTGGCCGACTGGTCGAACAACTTCAGCCAAAGCGTGGATATGGAATCGCCCTATTACGAGAGGGCTGTCAATACAGGTAAAAAATTAGCCTTCTCAACAGAACCTATCGACATAACAGGTCACTCGCTAGGCGGTGGCCTGTGTTCGGCTGCATCCGTCGCCAGCGGCAAGGACTGCTGGAGCTTCAATGCCGCTGGTCTGCACCTGAAGACGGTCGAACACTACGGCGGCCAGGTCACACCATCGAACATCAATGCGTACCATGTGAAGGGCGACCTTCTGACCGTGGCGCAGACGTGGACGCCCCTGCCCGGTGCAGCCGGTACTCACTATCCCCTTCCCGGCAGCGACTCGCCCGTGTCGCGGCACTCCATCAGGCAGGTAATAGACGGCATCGAGCAGCAGAAGGCGGAGGACATCTTCGTACTTGAAACACTGCCATAACGTGGCTGAAAGCGATGAAAACACTCAGCCGAATTCTTATCGTGCCGGTGCTGTTACTGGCGCTATCCCCTGTGGTTCATGCAATGAAAAAATTTCCCGCCACTGATTTTTTTAGCGGCCCGCAACTCGAACTGGCGCAGGCCATCGAGCGAGGCGACATGGAGCAGGTCAGGCGATTGGCACCGAAGACGGATCTGAAGACGCCCGGACGCAAGAACATGACGATGCTGTTTTTTGCGTTTCAGGAGGCGTTGCAGCGCGATCCGCATCGGCTTGCGGTTATGTCGGAGGTGGTGAAGGCCGGAGCCGATCCCTTGCAAGAGGTGCCGAATTTTGGCGATCCGCTCGGGGTCGTGCTCAACAGCTCGCACTCGGAATTCCTGCGTGCGATGCTGGACGGCGGTGTTGATCCTAATTTGATTTCAGAAGGCACCCCGATAATTTTTGATATTGCAAAGGAGTCGACATCTGGTTCGCTCAAGCTGCTGGTGGAGCGTGGCGCAGATGTGAACCGGCGCGATTCGTTGCGTAATTCAGTGCTATTTGAAGCATTAATGAACAACGCACTCGACCAGATCGACTACCTTCTCGATCACGGCGCAAACCCGTCTACTTACAACATCAACGGAGTATCGTTCCCGTTCGCGCTTTCACATGACATCAACAGAAACGCCTCCGCGCCTGATTCACCGGCCTACAGGAAGCTGGTCGAAATCCGGGACCGAATCATCAAGATGGGCGTGAAATGGCCTCCGGAGACTCCGGAACAGATAAAAGCACGTTGGGGAGCCAATCCTCCGCGACGACTCGATGACAGCAAGCTTCCGCTGCCTTGAGGCAGAAACCGAAAGGGCTACATCCGTGTAGCCTTTTTGCTGCCGCAGTTGGGCCGGTGTGCAGATATGCTTCGCCCACGCCTCCATCATTGGGCGGCACTGGTCCAAAAGGTTGTCCCGTTGAGGTAGTCAGGCGACCGTCCCGCCTTTGATCGGAATGACTTCGGCCCCGGCATTGATCCGGTCAAGGTAATCGGCCCACTCCTGCATCATCTTGCGGCGCTCGCGAATGAATTTTGTCCGGTTGTACGCCGAACCAAGGTTATCCGGTACAGCGTGCGCGAGTTGATGCTCGATCACTTCGGGTTTGTGTTCCAGTTCTTCATGCAGGATCGTGCGCGCCATCGCCCGGAAACCGTGGCCGGTTATCTCGGTGCGCGTATCGTAGCCAAGCCGCCGAAGCGCGGCATTGATAGCCGCTTCACTCATCGGGCGCTTGATATCGCGTGCGCCTGGGAACACGTAGCGGCCGCTACCCGTCAGCGCCCGCAGTTCGCGCAGGATCGTAACGGCCTGCGCCGCCAGTGGCACAAGATGATCGGTGTTGGTTTTCGTGACGCGGTAGCGCCATTCCCCCTTGTCCAGATCGATGTGCGCCCATTCGGCCTGTCTCAGTTCGCCGGGACGCACAAACAGCGTGGGGGCGAGCCTGAGCGCACACAAAACCGGGAACGTGCCGGAAAAGGCATCGAAGGCCCGCAACATCTCTGCGACCTTGGCGGGCTCGGTGATCGAGGCGAAATGCGTTGTCTGTGCGGGCGGTATTGCGCCAACCAGATCGCGTGCCGGATCGGTTTTGCAATAGCCCTCCTTGATCGCGAAGCGGAACACGCGGCTTATTTCGCTGCGCAGACGGTGAGCGGTAAAGCGAGCGCCCCGGCTATCCACTCGCTTGAGTACGTCCAGAATCTCCGGCGCTTCAATTTCAACGATGGGGCGCTTGCCAATCCACGGGAAAGCATCGCTCTTGAAACGCGCCAGTGTCTTGTCATACTGCGCGCGCTCGACATAGGGGCGGCGTTCGTCCATCCATGCCAAGGCGAGGGTTTCGAACGTGTTTAGTGCCGCTAAGCGGGCGGCGCGCTTATCCGATTTCTTCGCCTCGCTGGAATCGACGCCGGCCGCAAGCCTCTCGCGGGCTTCGTCGCGCTTCTTGCGCGCCGCCGCAAGCGACACGTCTGGATAGACGCCGAGCGCCAGTAGCTTTTCCTTTCCCGCTACCCGGTATTTGAGCCGCCAGTATCGCTGACCGGCTGGCGTGACGAGCAGGAACAAGCCGCCGCCGTCGAAAAGCTTCTATGCCTTGTCGGTCGGCTTCGTATTTCTGATGGTCGTGTCGGTGAGCGGCATGGGGGTATTTCCAACGAAATCGGCGCATTCGGTTGCGCATACCCGGAAAGATACCCCCGGATACCCCCGGCTGTCGATGGTGGAACCTTGTAGACGATGGAAACAAAAAACCCCATGAGGCTATACCTGACGGGGCTTTGTGGTGAAACCTTGCTGTTGTTTGGATGCTTGTTGGTGCCCAGGGCCGGAATCGAACCGGCACGCCTTGCGGCGGGGGATTTTGAGTCCCCTGCGTCTACCAATTTCACCACCTGGGCAGATACTGCAGCGCGCGCATCGGGAATTCAGCGCGCGAGGAAGACGTAGATTATGGCCGAAAATCGGTAGACGGGCAAGTCGATTGCCTTCACCCGCCACAGCGTGTTCGCGGCGAGCGGTGCTCAGACCGTGCGCGAGAATCGTGTGAGCGTCTGCTCGCCCAGATAGCGGTCAAATACCATCGCGAGATTGCGCACGAGCATGCGGCCGGCCATTCGCACTTCGAGCTTGCGTGCGTCGAGCGAGATCAGCCCGTCGTCCTCGAACGAACGCAGACGCGCGAGTTCCGGCGCGAACGTGTCGGCGAAGTGGATGCCGTACGCCGCTTCGAATTCGTCGAAGCGCAGTTCGAGGTTGCACATCAGCTGCGTGATCACGTCGCGCCGCAGACGGTCGTCGGCGGACAGGCGGATGCCGCGCGCGATCGCGAGCCGGCCCGCATCGATCGAGTCGGTGTAAGCGGGCAGCTCTCGCGCGTTCTGCGCGTACACGTCGCCGACCTTGCCGATCGACGAGGCGCCAAAACCGATCAGATCGCACTCGGCCCGCGTGCTATAGCCCTGGAAATTGCGATGCAGCGTGCGCTGCGCCTGCGCGCGAGCGAGCTCGTCGGTGGGCAGCGCGAAGTGATCCATGCCGATGTACGCATAGCCCGCTTCAGTCAGCCGTTCGACTACCCGTTGCAGCAGAGCCAGCCGCTCCTCGCTCGACGGCAGCGTCGCGGGATCCATCTGGCGCTGCATCTTGAAGAGCCCCGGCATGTGCGCATACGCGAACACCGACAGCCGGTCCGGCGCCAGTTCGAGCATCGTGTCGAGCGTGCGGCTGAAGCTCGCGACGGTTTGATGCGGCAGCCCGTAAATCAGATCGACGCCGATCGAATGAAAACCGTACGTGCGCGCCGCCTGCATCACCGATGCGGTCATCTCGAACGGCTGGATGCGATTGATCGCCTGCTGCACGCGCGGATCGAAGTCCTGCACGCCCAGGCTCAGCCGGTTGAAGCCGAGGCGGCGCAGAAGCGCGACCGTGTCGGGCGACGCCTCGCGCGGATCGACCTCGATCGAATATTCGGCGCGATCGTCGGGCAGCAGTTTGAAGTGCTCGCGCGTCGCGGCTATCAGCTCGGTCATCTCGTCATGCGACAAAAACGTCGGCGTGCCGCCGCCCCAATGCAATTGCGAGACGGGCCGCTGCGTATCGAAACACGCGGCCTGCAAACCGATTTCGCGTTTGAGCCGCTCAAGGTACGGGCGCGCATGCGCGCGATTTTTCGTCACGACCTTGTTGCAGCCGCAGTAGAAGCACACGGTGTCGCAAAACGGAATGTGGAAGTACAGAGACAGATCGGTCGACGCGGCACCCGGGTCGGCGGCGGCGCGGCGATAGCCGGCGGTGTCGAACGATTCGCGGAACTGCGGCGCGGTCGGATAGGACGTATACCGGGGGCCGTTCGCGCTGTAGCGCGCGAGCAGGTCGGGGCGGAACAGGGTGTCGGTTTGGAACATGAGCGGTGTCGGACGGTGGGCGGCTCTCGCGACGTGCCGCGTGTCATGGTCAGTCAGCAGCTTCGAGTTTACGGGCGTGCCCGCGGCACCCGATTGTGTAAAAAGGTCGCGCGGACAGGCAGTGGCACAATGCGGGTCTGGCAACACGTTGCCAAGGTTTGAGTTCAGGAAAGATGACGTGGATCAAAGGTTGAACAGTGCACGGGTGGACGCTCACGCGTGCCGTCCCGATTGCGGCGCGTGCTGTATCGCGCCGTCGATTTCGAGCCCGATTCCGGGCATGCCGAACGGCAAGCCGGCGGGCGTGCGCTGCGTGCAACTCGGCGACGATCTGCGCTGCGCGATCTTCGGCCGGCCGGAGCGGCCCGCATGCTGCTCGGGTCTGCAGCCGCAACTCGAGATGTGCGGCGCGAATCGCGGCGAAGCGCTCGCGTGGCTCACGCAACTCGAGGCGCAAACACAACCGGCATCCCATCCATGACGCGCGGCATGCCGTGAACGCCGTCGCTGACCACACCCGTCAACGCAAGCCGATGTCCGCAAGGGCTTCCACAGGAGATTTCGCATGACTCGACCCGCAGCGCCGGCCCGGCGCCGCTTTCTGCGCGCTGCGCTGACCGGCTGCAGCGTGCTTGGCATCACTGTGTCGCTCGCGGCTTGCGCGAGTCCGACGTTTCCGTTCATGCCGTCGCACTACACGTTCTCGCAGAAGCAGGTGCAGGAGGCCGTGCAGCGCAAGTTCCCGTATCAGCGCACGGTGTCGCAGGTGTTCGATGTCGCGCTGAGCAATCCGGTGGTGGGCATGCTGCCCGATGCGAACCGCGTGCAGGTGAAGCTCGACGCGCGTTTCGCGAGTCCGTTCCTGCAGCAGCCGGTCGATGGCGTGTTCACGCTGTCGAGTGAACTTGCATACGACGCGGCGAGCCGTTCGGTGATCCTCAAGTCGCCGAGTGTCGACAACGTCAGCGTGAGCGGCGAGGCGCAGATGTACACGCAGCAGATCAACGCGGCCGCGGCGCTGCTCGCGACCCAATTGCTGACCAACTATCCGATCTACACGTTCAAGCCCGAGCAACTGCAATTTGCCGGCGTCAACTACGAACCCGGTACAATCACCATCCTTACAAACGGCATACGCGTGCAGATCGTCGAAAGATGACTGGCATGCGCGGCCACGTGGGCCGCGCATGCCAGTCATGGCCGTGCCGGCCCATTTCGTTGCGACAACCTACCGCGATAAGGGGCACGGATGGACTGGCTACTGGCTTGCAAGGCGCTGATTCTCGGCGTGGTCGAGGGTTTGACGGAGTTCTTGCCGGTGTCGAGCACCGGGCATCTGATCGTCGTCGGCAGTCTGCTGGATTTCTCCGACGAGCACGCGAAGACCTTCGATGTCGTGATCCAGCTCGGCGCGATTCTCGCCGTGTGTTGGGAGTTTCGCCGGCGCATCGGCAACGTGATCGTGGGGCTGCCGAGCCGACCCGAGGCGCGCCGCTTCGCGCTGAACGTGATCATTGCGACGATTCCGGCAGTCGTGCTCGGCCTGCTGTTCGAGAAGTCGATCAAGGAGGCGCTGTTTTCACCGGTGCCGGTCGCGTTTGCGCTGGTCGCGGGTGGCGTCGTGATCCTGTGGGCGGAGGCGCGCCAGCGCGCGCGCGGCGACGCGGCGGTGCGGGTGCGCAGCATCGACGATCTGAGCCCGCTCGATGCGTTGAAAGTCGGCCTCGCACAGTGCTTCGCGCTGATTCCGGGGACCTCGCGCTCGGGCTCGACGATCATCGGCGGCATGCTGTTCGGCATCGAGCGCCGCGCCGCGACCGAGTTTTCATTCTTTCTCGCGATTCCGATCATCTTCGGCGCGACAGCCTATGAGCTGTACAAGGACTGGCACCTGCTCACCACCGATGCGCTCGGCAGCTTCGCGCTCGGCTTCGCGGCCGCGTTCGTCAGTGCGTTCCTCTGCATCCGCTGGCTGCTGCGCTATGTCGCGTCGCACGACTTCACGGTGTTCGCGTGGTATCGGATCGGCTTTGGCTTGCTGATCCTGCTGATCGGTTATAGCGGCGGGTTGAGCTGGGCCGATTGAGATTTGCCGTGCGATGAAAAAAGGTCCGCGTATGTGCGGACCTTTTTTCGTTGGCTTGCCGTCTCGTCGCGCTACGCGGCGCCGCGCTTGCGGAACACGAGGTCCCACACGCCGTGGCCAAGCCGCAGGCCACGTCGTTCGAACTTCGTCACCGGACGATAGTCGGGCCGCGGCGCGTAGGTGTCGGCGGTGTTTTCGAGCAGCGGATCGGCGCCGAGCACTTCGAGCATCTGTTCGGCGTAGTTCTGCCAGTCGGTCGCGCAATGCAGATACGCATCCGGCTTCAGACGCGACACGAGCAGGGCGACGAACTTCGGCTGGATCAGCCGGCGCTTGTGATGGCGCGCCTTGTGCCACGGGTCGGGGAAAAAGATGTGCGCGCCGTCGAGGCTGTCGGGCGCGATCATGTGCTCGAGCACTTCGACCGCGTCGTGCTGGATGATGCGAATGTTCGTCAGCGACTGCTCGCCGATCAGCTTCAGCAACGCGCCGACGCCGGGCTCGTGGACTTCGACGCCCAGGAAGTCATCGTCGGGACGGTGCGCGGCGATCTCCGCGGTGGTGGCGCCCATGCCGAAGCCGATCTCCAGCACGCGCGGCGCTTCGCGGCCGAACACGCCGGTCCAGTCGGGTTGTTGTGGTGCATAGGGCACGACGAAGCGCGGGCCGAACTCATCGAACGCGCGGCGCTGGCCGGTCGACACGCGACCCGCGCGCGTGACGAAGCTGCGGATGCGGCGGTGATGAAGCGTGTCTGCCGGCGTTGCACCCGGCGTGCCGTCGACGTCGTTCGTCTCGTTGCCGGCGAGCTGGTCGGCTGCGCTCGTGGGGGTCGGGGCGTCGTCCGGGAGACCGGAGTCGTTTGGATCGTGGATCATCGTCGATGCTGCTGCAAGGGTGGGGGCTGCGCGGCTTGCGCGCTGTGCCGGGCCGTTGCCACTACAAAAAAGCCGCCTTCAGGGAGGCGGCTCTTGCTGGATTCCGCTGAACACTCAGCGGGAAAGTGGAGCGGGCGATGGGAATCGAACCCACGGCTCTAGCTTGGGAAGCTAGGGTATTACCATTATACGACGCCCGCAGAGCGCGCTATTTTACAGGCTTTTGGGCCGTTTGGGCAGGGGTATGGCTCGCGCGCACGAGCAGCCGACCCGTCTTTTCGCTTCTGCGGTTCGAACGGCGCGAGCCTTCAGACTTGGTCTGCGTCTGCCGTTAATCCGAATACTGCCCAACATCGTGCGCTTGCGCACCCGCAAGCCGGCACGAACCCGGCGCTTCCCATCCCGATCAAGAGATTTTCCCAAGATGCAGTGGCTTTCCAATCTGAAACTGAGCCAGAAGCTTGTCGGCTCGTTGATGCTGTGCGCGTTCGTAACGGCCATCGTCGGCACGGTCGGTGTGCTGAAGGTGCGCGAAGTCGCGACGATGCAAACCGAAATGTACGACCGCGAATTCGTGCCTGTGCGCGACGACGGCACCGCCGCGTGGCAGGCCGCTTCGCACTTCCGGCGCCTCTATTCGTACATCCTGAATCCGGAGCCGGCAGGCCGTGCCGATACGGTGCGCCTGAATCACGGCGGTGAAGCGGCGATCCTGTCGGCATTCGACTACGAGCGCAAGCACGCGACCACCGACGCGCAGAAGCAATTGCTGAGCGACTTCGACGCCGCCTATCCGGCCTATATGAGTTCGGTCGCGAAGGTGATGGCGCTGGCCGATCAGGGCGATCAGAGCGGCGCGCTCGCCGAGCTCAAATCGACCACCGACCCGCTGCACGTCAAGCTGCGCACGCTGATGATCAAGCTGTCCGACGTGCGGGATGAGTTGGCCAGACAGCGTGTCGCGAACGGCGTCGAGATGGTTCGCTTGGTGACGTGGTGGATCGCGAGCTGCGCGGTCGTCGGCGTCGCGGTTGCGATCGGCCTGGGGCTGCTGGTGACGCGCGCGGTCGTGCGGCAGATCGGCGGCGAACCGGCCGAAGTCGCGAAGGTCGTCGAGCAGATCGCGGGCGGCGACTTGAGCCAGCGACTGCACACCGGCGCCGCCGACGACGGCAGCATCTTGCGCGCGGTCGCGCACATGCAGGAGCGTCTCGCGGCGACGATCGGTTCGATTCGCGAAAGCGCCGAGTCGGTCAGCATCGCTTCGCAGCAGATCGCGAGCGGCAACATCGATCTGTCCGCTCGCACCGAAGAGCAGGCCGCTTCGCTCGAACAGACCGCGGCGAGCATGTCGGAATTGACGCAGACCGTCACCCGCAACAGCGACAACGCGCGCAACGCGAGCGCGCTCGCGACTGAGGCTGCACAGGTCGCCAACACCGGCAACACGGCCGTCGAGGGCATGGTGCGCACCATCGGTGATATCAGCGGCAGTTCGACGAAAATCTCGGAGATCACCGGCGTGATCGAGGGCATCGCGTTCCAAACCAATATTCTCGCGTTGAACGCGGCGGTCGAGGCCGCGCGCGCGGGCGAGCAGGGGCGCGGTTTCGCGGTGGTCGCGAGCGAGGTGCGCAACCTCGCGCAGCGCTCGGCAAGCGCGGCCAAGGAGATCAAGGAGATGATCACGACGTCGGTCGCGATCATCGAAGGCGGCACGCAGCAGGCAGCCGAAGTCAGCACGACGATGGCGGATATCAAGGCCGCGATTCATCGCGTGTCGGATATCGTCAGCGAGATCGCAACGGCCTCCGAAGAGCAGAACCGCAGCATTCACCAGGTCGGCCAGGCCGTCACGCAGATGGACGAGACCACGCAGCGGAACGCGGCGCTCGTCGAACAGGCCGCGGCGGCCGCGCAATCGCTCGAGACGCAGGCGCGCAAGATGAAGCAGACGGTGTCGGTGTTCCGGACGGGGGAGAGCCGCGGTTTCGCGGCAGCCGTGTAGAAGCCGCGCCGACTCAAGCGGCCGCCGCGCGTCAGCCCAACTTTCCCGCGCAATCAGCTCAGATCACAAAATAAGTCAGCTGAACCGCCGCGCGCGTGACGACCATCTGCAGCACCTGCACGATCACGAACAGCAGGATCGGCGACAGATCGATACCGCCGAATTTCGGCAGCACGCGACGCAACGGATTCAGAAACGGCGCGGTCAGCTGATACAGAATCGGCATCGCGGGCGAACGCGGATTGAGCCACGACAGCAGCGCCATCAGGATCGTCATCCAGATGATCAGATTGAGCGCCCACTTGATCGCGGTGAGCACCGCGACGATCAGCATCGTCGGCACGAGCGTCAGCGGATCCGCGCCCGTCAGCACGATCATCAGGACGACGTAGATGATCGCGGCGATCAGCGTCGCGACCACGCTCGCCCAGTCGATGTTGCGCGTGCTCGGCAGGATGCGCCGCAGCGGCAGCACGATCCAGTTGGTCGCCTGCAGCACGGCGTTCGAGACCGGGTTGTACGGCGGCAGGCGCACAACCTGCAGCCACGCGCGCAACAGCAGCGCGGCGCCAAACAACGTGAAAACGGTATTGAGCAGAAAACGGGCGATATCGCCAAACATCTCATGTCCTTATGCTTCTGATGACGGCCGCCGACCGGCCGCGGGCTGCCGGCGTCGCCCGATCGGTGCGTGCCGGCGGTGTTCTGGATTTACCCGGTTAGCCAACCGGAGGTTCGACGTCATTGCGCGCCGCCTCCCGATGGCTGTCTGTCCGGCATCACACGGAAATCCGGACCTCGCTGATCAGGATTGTGCCGTTGCCGCCGTCGGTGTAGTTCGGGATATCCGCTAATAGTTGCTCGGACGCGGGCTTGAACACTTTATAGAAGTCGTCCGCGCTATCGAACAGGAAGTGTCCCGCGGCCGCGTAAGGCGGTGGCGTGCCGGGCGGCCCGGCGTTCAGGCCCGCGTCGACCGACCAGCCTTTCAGCGCCGGCCCGAACAGCTTCGCCGCGAGCGGCATATGGGTCGCGCAGTAGTAGTCCATGTCGAAGCGGCCGTTTTCCCGGTACGGGTAGAGGATGCTGACTTTGATCATTGTGCGTTCTCGTCTGTTGGTCCCGAAGCGCGGCGCGGGTCGTCGCGTGGTTCGCCCGGCGTGCCGGACGTCACATTATCACGGCTTACTTGACGCTTGCACCTGCTGCGGCCTGATTCAGCGAGCGGCCCAGCGATTCTTCCACAGCTTCGGAGATCGCTTCAATCGTCGCGGCCGGCGTTTCGCGACGTCGGGCGAGGTTGACCGCGCGGCGCGTCAGCAGACCATACAGCGCGGCATGGTCGCCGCCGAAGCCTTCGAGCAGCGCGAGCTGCTTCTCGACGACACCCGTGTCGCCGCGCGATACCGGCCCCGCGAGCGCGTTCGGCAGGCCCTTGTCGCGGGCGGTTTCGATCGTGCCGGCGAGCATCGGCAGCAGCGCGCGCAGCGCGTCGTCTTCGGCGAACCCGAGCGTGCGCCACAACGCCACGCATTCGGCGAGGCTGCAGAGCGCGAAGCTCGCCGCGTAGTGAGCGGCGGCGTGATATAGCATCCGGCCGCCCGGCGGAATCGACAGCGGATGGCAGCGCAGCGCGAGCGCGAGCGCGGTCAGCGTCTCCTTCAGTTCGCCGTCGGCTTCGATCGTCACCGAGCAGCCAACGATACGCTCGAGATCGGCGAGCTCGCCGCTAAATAGATACAACGGATGAAAGCCGCCGATCGCCGCGCCCTGATCGCGCGCTGGCGCGAGCAGTTCGACCGGCGAGGCGCCGCTGCAGTGCACGAGCGCTTTGCCGGGGTGGCTTGCCGCATTGCCTCCAAAGCGGAGTGTGTGCGCTGTCGTACCGATGCTGTCGTCAGGAACGGCTAAAAAAACGATATCGGCGGCGTCGACGGCCTGTTGCGGGTCGTCAGTGGCCGCGCAGTGTGCGATCTGGGCGGCGAGCCGGCGCGCGGAATCGGCCGAGCGGCTCGCCACCGCGGTGACCGGATAGCCGGCGCGCGCAAACGCGAGCGCGAGACAACGCGCGAGCCGCCCCGCGCCGATGAAGCCGACGCGCGGCAAGGAAGACTGGGACATGGTCACCTGCTCCAGATGGATCGTGTGAACGGGAAGCAGCAGTATCTCGCATCCGGCGAAGCGCGGCCGCGATCCGGCCCCTTGCACGGTTCGACAGCGGTCGTCTGATAAGTTTGCGGGCGATATGGCGCCAACGGTCGGTCATCGGGTGGCGTGACGCCCACGGTTGTGAAATCTGTTCACAATCGTACGTGACACGAACAGTGGTCGATGAGTCGGTTTGACAGTCGTATTTTCCGTACTTCGTTCGCAGTCAGAAATTCGGGAGGGTCGAGATGAGTATTTTTTCTTACCGAAAGCACTTGCGGTTCCTGACGCGCGCCCAGCGCCGTCGCTGGTGGGATCAGAAAAAGCGCCTTACGCCGCGCGTGCGGATCAGCGGCGCATACGTGCCGCCCAACGTGTCCCGCGAATTCGTGTACGTGAAGGTCGGCTAGCCGCGCGGTCTTCGCAGGTGACAAAATGCCCGGCCTCGAGCAATTGAGCCGGGCATTTTTTGTTGGGAATTTTCTTCCGGCTGTCAGGATTGAAGCGAATTTGTAATTAAAGATTACCGATGCGCGAACTCAAACCCCCGCGCTCGATCAGACCTGTGACGCGCGGCCCGTCGCCCGCGTGCAACCTCTTGATTCCCGGCTGATTTCGCTCAGGTCGCGGCGGCGCGTAGGCGCGCTCGCGCCGCGCTCGGCAAAACGCTTTGGCTCGCCCTTGCAATTTGCAACAAATGCGAACATTTCGGCCGGGGCTTTTTAGATACATTGATTTCACAGCATGCGAGGCATGCGCAGTCGGCGACCTTGGCAGGCCGCGCTAGGAGAATAGAAGTGAAAAAGATCGTTCCGTTTGTCGTTGCAGCCGCACTCGGCTTGGGACTTGCCGGGGCCGCTGAGGCGGGTGTTTCCGTCGGTATCGGCCTTGGGGTGCCGATCGCGCCGGCCTATCCGGTCTATGCGGCGCCGCCGCCTGTCTATTACGCCCCGCCGCCTGCGCCGGTGTACGCGCCGCCGGTTGTGTTCGCACCGGCTCCGGTGGTGGTCGGAGGCTATTACGGCTATGGCCGCCCTTACTATCGTGGCTACTACCACGGCTACCGTGGCTACTATCGCGGCTACGGGCACTCGTACCATCGTCATTAAGAAGCGCGGGCGCGCTTGACGCGCGTGGGAACGTCGACGGCGTAACGCCGGCTTGTGCCGGGTTACGTCGTTTCTTTTTGTGTCGCTGGTTTTTGCTTTCCGCAGCGTTCCTGGCTGGTGTCGCGCCCTCGCGCGAGCGCCGTTCCAAAGCATCGAGGAAGCTGGGAGAATGGCTGCTTCGCCACCGCTCCAGGAGAGTTTCGCCGATGCAAGCGCTTCCCGCTCCCACCTTCGATGACGTCCTCGACGCCGCCGCGCGTCTCGAAGGCGTCGCGCACCGCACCCCCGTTCTGACATCGAGCACGTTCGACGAGCGCACTGGCGCGTCGGTGTTCTTCAAGTGCGAAAACTTCCAGCGCATGGGCGCGTTCAAGTTCCGCGGCGCGTACAACGCGATTTCGCATTTCGACGCGGAGCAGCGCAAGGCGGGCGTGCTGACCTATTCGTCGGGCAATCACGCGCAGGCGATCGCGCTGTCCGCGCGCCTCGCCGGCATTCACGCGACGATCGTGATGCCGCACGACGCACCCGAAGCCAAGGTCGCCGCGACCAAAGGCTACGGCGGCGAAGTGATCAGCTACGACCGCTACAAGGAAAATCGCGAGGAAATCGGCCGCCGGCTCGCCGAAGAGCGCGGCATGACGCTGATCCCGCCGTACGATCATCCGCACGTGATCGCCGGCCAGGGCACCGCGGTCAAAGAACTGATCGACGAAACCGGCCCGCTCGACATGTTGTTCGTGTGCCTTGGCGGCGGCGGGTTGATCAGCGGCAGCGCATTGTCGGCGGCCGCGCTGAGCCCGGCCTGCACCGTGATCGGCATCGAGCCCGAGGCGGGCAACGACGGCCAGCAGTCGCTCGCACGCGGCGAGATCGTTCATATCGACGCGCCGCGCACGATTGCCGATGGCGCCGCCTCGACGCATCTGGGCCACTACACGTTCGCGGTCATCCGCCAGCTGGTCGCGCGAATCGAAACGGTCAGCGATGCGCAACTGATCGAGACGATGCGCTTTTTCGCGCAGCGCATGAAGATCGTCGTCGAACCGACTGGTTGTCTCGCGGCGGCGGCGGTGCTGAACGGCGTCGTGCCGGTGAAGGGCAAGCGCGTCGGCGTGGTGGTGAGCGGTGGCAATGTCGATCTGCCGAAGCTCGCGCAGTACCTCGCATGAGCGGCTCACGTCGAGTCGCATGAAGAAAAACGGCTCGCCGATGCGAGCCGTTTTTTTTGTTCGCGAGCCGCTTCAGCTTGCCACTTGCGCGGTGCTCTGCACGATCAGATCGCGATACCCGTTGACGATCACGCTGTACGAGAAATAGGCGAACAGCAGCGCCGACAGAACGTGACACGCGCGCAGCAGACCGGCGCCCGCGCGCTTGCGTCCGTGGCTGCCGAGCCCGCAGATGAACAGCGTCCAGCACAGGCCGCCCAGAAAGAATCCGCCGAGGAAGATCAGCGCGGTTGTCGGGCTCGTTGCGCCGGCCTTCGCGATCAGCGCGCCACCGACCGCCGCGAACCACAGGATCGCCGACGGCGACGACACCGCGAGCAGCACGCCGCGCACAAACCCGCGCCATGCCGACTGATGCGGCGCAGCCGCGTCGCCTTCGCCGGCAACAGCTTGCGCCGTGGCCGGGAACATCGCTTCACGCGCCATCTTCCAGGTGAGGAACAGGAGGATCGCCGCGCCGCCGATCCATACGACCCAGCGCACCGATTCGAACTGCAGCAGCGCGGCCATGCCCGCGAGCGCGAGCGTCGCGTAAATGAGATCGCCGACGCACGAGCCGAGGCCGAGCCAGAAGCCCGGCCGAAAGCCGTGCGACAGCGTCAGCGAAATGATCGCGACGTTGACGAGACCGATATCGAGGCACAGCGACAAGGACAGAAAAAAGCCGTCCGACATCATTGAAAAAGCGTGCATCCGCGCGAGCGCTCCATCCGTTATTGATTGTGTTGTCCCGCGCGCGTTACAGGCCGAGGCCCAACTCGTTCCACAAGCTATCGATACGCTGTTTGACCGCGTCGTCCATCACGATCGGGCGGCCCCATTCGCGGTCGGTTTCGCCCGGCCACTTGTTGGTTGCGTCGAGCCCCATCTTCGAGCCGAGGCCGGCTACCGGCGACGCGAAATCGAGATAGTCGATCGGCGTGCGGTCGACGAGCACCGTGTCGCGCGTCGGGTCCACTCGCGTGGTGATCGCCCAGATCACTTCCTTCCAGTCCCGGATATTGACGTCCTCATCGACGACGACGATGAACTTCGTATACATGAACTGCCGCAGGAAGCTCCACACGCCGAACATCGCGCGTTTCGCGTGGCCGGGGTAGCTCTTCTTCATTTGCACGATCGCCATGCGGTAACTGCAGCCTTCGGGCGGCAGATAGAAGTCCGTGATCTCGGTGAACTGCTTCTGCAGCAGCGGTACGAACACTTCGTTCAGCGCGACGCCGAGCACCGCCGGCTCGTCGGGCGGTCTGCCGGTGTAGGTGGAGTGATAGATCGCGTCGCGGCGCATCGTGATGCGCTCGACCGTGAAGACCGGGAACCACTCCTGTTCGTTGTAGTAGCCGGTGTGATCGCCATACGGGCCTTCGAGCGCGTGTTCGTACGTGGCCGACGCACCCTTCGACGGACGCGGCGGTGCGCCGGCCGGGGCGGGCGAGGGTGCGCCTTCCTGCGGATAGATGAAGCCCTCGAGCACGATCTCGGCGCGCGCGGGGACCTGCAGACCGTCGACGCCCGGTGTGACGCATTTCGCGAGCTCGGTGCGCCCGCCGCGCAGCAGGCCGGCGAACTGGTATTCGGACAGCGTGTCGGGCACCGGCGTGACCGCGCCGAGAATCGTCGCCGGGTCCGCACCGAGCACGACGGCCACCGGATACGGCTTGCCGGGATTTTTCAGCGCGAACTCACGAAAATCGAGCGCGCCGCCGCGATGCGCCAGCCAGCGCATGATCAGCTTGTTACGCCCGATCAGTTGCTGGCGATAGATACCCAGGTTTTGTCGACTCTTGTTCGGCCCTTTCGTGACGGTCAGACCCCAGGTGATCAACGGCCCGGCATCGCCGGGCCAGCAGGTCTGAATGGGCAATTTGGCAAGGTCGACGTCATTGCCTTCCCAGACGATTTCCTGGCAGGGCGGTGCGTTGACCGTCTTCGGCGCCATGTCCCACACGGCCTTCGCTAGCGACAGCAGCTTGCCGGCGTCCTTGAGCCCTTTCGGCGGCTCGGGTTCCTTCAACGCGGAGAGTAGCCGACCGACATCGCGCAGCGATTCGAGCGCCGCCTGGTCGCCCGCGCCCGCTTCGGCATCGATGCCCATGCCAAGCGCGACGCGGCGCGGCGTGCCGAACAGATTGCCGAGCACCGGGAACGCGTGCCGCTCGGTGTTCTCGAACAACAGAGCCGGGCCGCCCGCGCGGAGCACACGGTCGCAAAGTTCGGTCATTTCGAGATTCGGCGACACTTTTTGCGAAATTCGGCGCAATTCACCGATCGCCTCGAGGCGGCCGATGAAATCGCGTAAGTCTTTGTATTTCATCTGTGACTGTTCAGGGCCGCATGCACGGCGCATACGACGGGGAGGCAGGAGGAACGGCGTTGGTACCCATCTGACGCAAAAAACGATTGTCGATTTTACCTGCGTTAGCCACCGCACGGAGATCGACCAAATGGTCTAGTCCAAACAGCCAGGGTCGGATCGCCCGAAACGGGCATTGAGCACGGTTCTCGGGTGACTGAACACTGTTCATAATTACAAATAGTTATAATTCTTGAATTCTATAGTGTTGACGATCTATAAAACCGTGCATAGAATCCGTCCACATTGGTTGCAGGGCATTAACCTTTTTACGGTCGCCCCCGGTCCTCAGACGCAACGCGTCACCGTTTTGCTTCCCTGCAGGGTAGAACGGCATTATTGAAGTCCCTCACCAGCGTCCACCAACGCTGGTTTTTCGCGTGGGAGCCAAGCCCGATACACATCGAGTATGTGTGGGCTGTTTTTGAGATGGCTCCCAAAACGGTATATGTTGCCGTTTTCCCGACGTCGCTGCTGCCCAACCAGAGAGCACGCGATGTCTTGACTCTGCGAGCGCGCCGTACCGCCTGATTTGTCCCGGCGGAGTTCGTGGATCATGCAAGATGGGAGATCTGAATGAACGCCTGGTTATCGTGGCGTCCCGATGAGCGTATTGCGCAGGTTGTGCGCGGTGCGCTGCGCAGCGGGACGCGACTGAGTCATCACCTGTTCAGCATTGTCGGCGGGATCGCCGTGGTGCTGGCTCTCGCACTGTGGCTGATGCCGACATGGCGCGGCGCGCTCGCCGCGCGTCTGATGCCGGTCATTTCCGCCGCCGTGCAAGCGGGCCCCGCCCGCCTGCTGCAAGGCAATCCGCTGCCCGCCATCGGACCGACCAGAAACGTCGACGCATCCTCCGACGAATCGCTGTCGGCCGATTCGCCGAACATGCCGACCACGCCGAGTCCCACCGATGGCTCGAACGACGGCAGCATGACCCTCACCGCGGCCACCACCGGCTTCGACGGCGCCGGGACGTCGGGCACGAGCGCCGCCGCGCTCAACGGCCTCGATCCGCGCACGATGCAGGGCGTCAGCGCGCTCGCACGTCTGATTCCGCAGCAGCGCGTGTCCGCCGATGCACGCGATGACCGCGTGCTCGTGTCGAGCCACGGGCAGGACCTGGTCGCGTCGTACCTCGCGCGGCGTTATCGCGTCGCTCAGGAGCCCGTCGGCGAGCTCGTAAAAGCCGCGTTCGACACCGGCCGCGAAGTCGGCCTCGATCCGCTGCTGCTGCTGTCAGTGATGGCGATCGAATCGGGCTTCAATCCGTACGCCGAGAGCGGCGTCGGCGCGCAGGGCCTGATGCAGGTGATGTCGAAGGTGCATTCGGACAAATTCCAGTATTTCGGCGGCCAAAGCGCGGCGCTCCAACCGCTCGCGAACATCAAGGTCGGCGCGCTCGTGCTGAAGGATTGCATCGCGCGTGGCGGCTCGCTGCCGGGCGGCCTGCGTCTGTACGTCGGCTCGACCACGCCGGATGACGGCGGCTACGGCGCGAAGGTGATGGCCGAGCGCGGTCGTCTGCGCGACGTCGCGCGCGGCCGTAAGGTGCCGATCAATGCGCCGCAAGCTCCGGTGCTGACCGCGTCGGCCACGCCGGCGCCAGCCGCGGCGACGAGCGGTGGCAACGGCAAGCGCGTTCAGGTGACGCTGCAAGGCGGTCACGCGCTGAGCCCGGCGACGTCGGCGGTGCACACGCAGCCGGCCGATCAGGACGACGCGAACGCCAATTCGACGACGCGCCACGTGGCGTCGGCGTCGGAGCTGGGGGCTTGAGTTAGACCTTGCCGTGCCGCATGAAAAACAACAAGGACACCCTCGGGTGTCCTTTTTTGCGTCTGGCAGGCCGGTTGCTGCCGAATCAATCCCGATGCGTCAATGCCGCCCGAACAGCTTTGCCAGCCGCTCGACCGCCTCTTCGAGCTTTGGATACGCGGTCGCATACGACAGCCGGATGTAGTCCTTCGGCGCGTGCGTGCCGAAGTCCATGCCCGGCACCAGCACGACCCCGGCATCGTGCAGCATCGCCTTCGTGAGCGCCGCGCTGTCGCCGGCCGCCGGATGCGCGACCCCTCGGCAGTCCGCGTACACGTAGAACGCGCCGTCCGGCATCACCGGCACGGAGAAGCCGAGCGATTCGAGCGCCGGCGCGATGAAGTCGCGGCGTCGCTTGAATTCGAGGCGCCGCGCTTCGTAGATCGCGATCGTCTCCGGCTCGAAACAGGCGAGCGCCGCGTGCTGCGCGAGCGCCGACGCGCAGATGAACAGGTTCTGCGCGAGCTTTTCGAACGCGCTGACCATCGCGGGCGGCACGACGAGCCAGCCGAGGCGCCAGCCGGTCATGTTGAAGTACTTCGAGAAGCTGTTGACGGTGACCACGTCGTCGCCGAACGACAGCGCCGACACCGGCTTAGCGTCGTAGCTGAGGCCCTGGTAGATCTCGTCGACGATCGTGAAGCCGCCGCGCGCGCGCACGGCCTTGACGATGCGTTCGAGTTCGGCCGGCTCGATCGACGTGCCGGTCGGATTCGACGGCGACGCGAGCAGCACGCCGCGGGTGCGCTCGCCCCACAGGCGTTCGACGTCGGCGGCGGTCAGCTGGAAGCGCTCGGCCGGCCCGCTCGGCACCATCACCGGCTTGCCTTCGGCGGCGATCACGAAATGGCGGTTGCACGGATAGCACGGGTCGGGCATCAATACTTCGTCGTCGCGATCGACGAGCGCCGCGCACGCCAGCAAGAGCGCGGCCGATGCGCCCGCGGTCACCACGATCCGCGCCGGATCGACGTCGATGCCGTAGAACTCGGCGTAATGCGTGGAAATCGCATCGCGCAGCGCGTGCACGCCGAGCGCGCTGGTGTACTGCGTGACGCCGCGGCGCAGCGCGCTCGCGGCCGCCTCGATGACCGGCTCGGGCGCCGTGAAATCCGGCTCGCCGATGCCCATGTGAATGATGTCGCGCCCCGCGCGTTCGAGCAGCACGGCCTCCTTGGCCAGTTCCATCACGTAGAAAGGCTGGATGGCATCGACGCGCGCGGCAAGCCGCACGAGAGGTTCGGTCACGGAGTTCATACGGTCAGTCCAGTTCAGAAGCAGGAGGGCGCCTACCCATCAAATGATGCGTTCATCGATGCGCGCAGCGCCGTCCTTGCGGGCGATCGAGGTGCTTCGCCCTGTGCAGTGCGACGTGGCAGGGTGCCGATGCGCGGCATGGCTCCACCGGCGCCGCGCTCAGCTCTTGCGAGCCGCCTGCGTCTCGGTGGCGCGCAGTTGCGCCGAGAGCTTGTCGAGCACGCCGTTCACGTACTTGTAGCCGTCCGAGCCGCCGAACGTCTTGGTCAGCTCGACCGCTTCGTTGATGACCACGCGATACGGAATGTCGACGTGATTCTTCAGTTCGAACGCGGCGACCAGCAGCACCGCGCGTTCGACCGGCGACAGTTGATCGATCGGACGGTCGAGGCACGGCGCGATCGCGGCGGAAAGTGCTTCGGAATCGCGCATCACGCCATGCAGGATCGCGTCCAGGTGCTCGTGATCGGCCTTGTCGTAACCTTGCGCGCCGCGCAGTTGCGCGTCGATCTCACTGCCGGGCGAGCCCGACAGCAGCCACTGGTAAAGCCCCTGCGTGGCCAGTTCGCGGGAGCGTCGGCGTGCGCTCTTCATGCCTCTTCCTCGTCGTCTTCGTCTTCATCTTCGTCGTCATCGCCGCCGAGCTGCTCGAGCGCGACCGCGAGGTTCGCCATTTCGACCGCCACGCGCGCGGCGTCGCGACCCTTCTCGGTCATCCGCGCGACGGCTTGCTCGTCGTTCTCGGTGGTCAGCACCGCGTTCGCGACCGGAATGCCGAAGTCGAGGCCGATGCGCGTGATGCCCGCGCCGCTTTCGTTCGAAACCAGCTCGAAGTGGTAGGTCTCGCCGCGGATCACCGCGCCGAGCGCGATCAGCGCGTCGAATTGCGCGCTTTCCGCGAGCTTTTGCAGCGCGAGCGGGATTTCCAGCGCGCCCGGCACCGTGACGAGCAGCACGTCTTCGCCGGTCACGCCGAGGCGTTCGAGTTCTTCGATGCAGGAGTCGGCGAGGCCGTTGCAGACGGGTTCGTTAAAGCGCGCCTGGACGATGCCGATGCGCAGTCCGTCGCCGTCGAGATTCGGTTGGTATTGTCCGATTTCCATATGAATTCCGTAGTGTTTGAGTGGGCGCGAGGCGCGTGAGTGGCCGGATCAGAGTTGCGGGGCTTGCGTTTTGCTGCCGGGCATCGGGATGAAGCCCGTGACTTCGAGACCATAACCCGACATGCTGCCGAGCTTGCGTGGGTTCGACAGCACCTGCATCTTGCCGACGCCGAGTTCGCGCAGAATCTGCGCGCCGATGCCGTAGGTCTTGAAGTCGACCGGCCGGCGCTTCAGCGCGTCCGCTTTTTCCTTCGAGTCGAACGCCTTGAAGACGTCGATCAGATGGTCTTTCGAGTCGCCGCAGTTCAGCAGTACGACCACGCCGAGATCGCGTTCTGCGATTTCCTGGATGGCCGCGTCCAGCGTCCACGAATGGGTGGATTCGCCGACTTCGAGCAGATCCAGCACCGACAGCGGCTCGTGCACGCGCACCGGCGTGTCGCGATCGGGCATCGGCGTGCCGCGCACCAGCGCGATGTGCGGCTGGCCGCTCGGCTGATCGAGATACATGACCGCGCGGAACGCGCCGTGCGCGGTTTGCATCGTACGTTCGCAAACACGCTCGACGATCGACTCGGTGCGGCTGCGATAGTGAATCAGATCGGCGATCGTGCCGGTCTTCAGGCCGTGCTCCTTGCCGAACTCGAGCAGGTCCGGCAGACGCGCCATCGTGCCGTCGTCCTTGATCACTTCGCAGATCACCGCGGCAGGCGTGAGGCCCGCGAGCCTCGTGAAGTCGCAGCCGGCCTCGGTATGGCCGGCGCGCACCAGCACGCCGCCCGGCTGGGCCATGATCGGGAAGATATGGCCCGGCTGCACGATGTGCTCGGCCTTGGCGTCCGGCGCGACCGCGGCCGCGATCGTGCGGGCCCGGTCGGCCGCCGAGATGCCGGTCGTCACGCCTTCGGCCGCTTCGATGCTGACCGTGAACGCGGTGCCGTACTGCGTGCCGTTGCGGTAGGTCATCAGCGGCAGGTTCAGCTGCTTGCAGCGATCCTGGGTCAGCGTCAGGCAGATCAGGCCGCGGCCGTAGCGAGCCATGAAATTGATCGCTTCCGGAGTGACAAACTCGGCGGCGATCACGAGGTCGCCCTCGTTCTCGCGGTCTTCTTCGTCGACGAGGATCACCATCCGGCCGGCTTTCAGTTCGGCAATGATCTCTTGGGTGGAGGCGAGCGTCATGTTGGCGAGTTTTTCGGGAAAGCGCGTATTTTACGCCACGCGCGAGCCCAAGTCGCCTCTGCCAGACGACATAGGCCGTTTGGCCGACTGTGACGAGCCGGGCGGGGTTGCCATGCTCGTCGAAACCGTGGGCGCGCGCGCGAGTGGCGTTGGCGGCAACGCGAAGTGTGCTCCAGCGCGGCCCGCTTTACGGATTGCAATAGTGCGGAACGGTACTTGCGACGCAGCAGGCAGCTTCGTCTCACTACCACCTGGAGACCGGAATGTCGGGGACCGTCGGCTGTTGCATCAATGAAGGGCGTCACGCGCGCGCGCAAGGAGCGCGTCGATGAAGCGCGGCGCCAGGAGCGGGGGCTCGTCGCAAGCGCCCGTGAGCGCGCTGCGCGCGAGCGCGTACCGCATTCCGACCGACGCGCCGGAGGCCGACGGCACGTTCGCGTGGGACGCGACCACGCTGGTCGTCGTCGAGGTCGACGCGGGCGGCCACACCGGCATCGGCTACACGTACAGCGATGCCTGCATCGTCGCGCTGATCCAGGGCGCGCTCACCGCCTGCGTGCTGAATCACGACGGATTGGACGTCGGCGCGCATTGGCAACGGTTGCAACGCCAGGTGCGCAATCTCGGCCGCGCGGGACTGGCCGCGACAGCCATTTCGGCAATCGACTGCGCGCTGTGGGACCTGAAGGCGAAGCTGCTCGGCGTGCCGCTCGTCGGGCTGCTCGGCGCGTTGCGCCCGGCCGTGCCGGCTTACGGCAGCGGCGGCTTCACCACGTACACGAACGAGCGCTTGCAGCAGCAGTTCGCCGGCTGGGTCGCGCAGGACGGCTGCCGGTGGGTAAAGATGAAAATCGGCAGCGAGCCGGACAAGGACCCGGCGCGCGTCGCGGCGGCGCGCGCGGCGATCGGCGGCGCGGGCCTGTTCGTCGACGCGAACGGCGCGTTCACGCCGCAACGGGCGCTGTACTACGCGCAACGTTTCGCCGAGCACCAGGTGAGCTGGTTCGAGGAGCCCGTGTCTTCGGACGACGAAGCGGGCCTGCGCGGCGTACGCGAGCGCGTGCCGGCCGGCATGGAGATCGCCGCCGGCGAATACGGCTACACGCTCGACGACTTCCGCCACCTGCTCGCGGCGGGGGCCGTCGACGTGCTCCAGGCCGACGCGAGCCGTTGCGGCGGCATCACCGGCTTCCTGCAGGCCGCCGCGCTGTGCGACGCGTATCACGTGCCGCTGTCCGCGCATTGCGCACCGGCGCTGCATCTGCACGTCGCGTGCGCGGCGCCGCGCTTGCGCCATCAGGAGTGGTTCCATGACCACGCCCGGATCGAAGCCATGCTGTTCGACGGTGCGCCGCGTTTGCGCGACGGCCAGATGGAGCCGGACCTGTCGCGGCCCGGTTGCGGGCTCGAGTTCAAGCATGGTGACGCCGAGCGCTACCTCATCAAATAAAGCAGGCCACGACACGGAAGCGATATCTATGAGCTCTTCACGCGTACCCGGATTGCTGTACACGGCGGCGGCCCTGACGGCCGTCGCGGCGTTGGCCGCGCGCCGCGCGGGAAGACCGGAGTTGCATCGCGAACGGCGTGAGACCGGTCCGCAACACCACGAGCATCGGGCATCCGTGACGTTCCCGACGTGTGCCGCCCGCAGCCGTCAGCGCGCGCCGGCGCGCGTGCACGCGAGCGAACCGACCGCCGAGGTGGAGGCACACGTCGAAGCGGCCCGCACCTTCAACCACAGCTCCGCGCTGCTCGCGCTGTCGGTGCTCGCCGATAGCGCGATGGAGCACTACCGCGGCTCGTTCGACAACCCCGCGATGTTCACGCCACTCGTCAGCGCGAGTCTGTCGCTCGCTGCGGGCCTGCATGGTGGCGCGGATCGTCGCGGCCAGACGCATCGCGCGCGCCATGCGATCTATCTGACCGCGGCGGCGACGGGCATCGCCGGCACGGGCTTCCATTTCTACAACGTGATGAAGCGGCCGGGCGGCTGGAGCTGGAACAACCTGTTTCACGCGGCACCGCTCGGCGCGCCGAGCGCGTTGCTGCTGTCAGGCGCGCTCGGTGCCGTCGCCGAACGCTTGCGCGACGAGCCCTCGGACGACCCGCAACTGCTAGGCATGCCGGCCGGTCAGGCGCTCGGTCTGCTGGTCGCGGCGGGTCTCGTCGGCACGGTGGGGGAGGCCGCGCTGCTGCATTTTCGTGGCGCGTTTCAGCATCGCGCGATGTACGCGCCGGTCAGTATTGCGCCGATCACCGCCGCGCTGCTCGCGCATGCCGCGCTGTCCGCTCCGCGCGAGCGCTGGTACACGCGGCTCTGGTTACGCATCACGACCGTGCTCGGCTTTGTCGGCGCGGGTTTTCACGCGCGCGGGATCGCGCGTCGTCAGGGCGGCTGGCGCAACTGGAGCCAGAATCTGTTCGACGGGCCGCCGCTGCCCGCGCCGCCGAGCTTTTCCGCGCTGGCGCTCGCCGGGCTCGCCGCACTGCGTCTGCGGGAGACTGAAAAATGACCAACCGACCACGCTCGACCCGAGCCACCCGCTATCCCGGCTACGACGTGCTCGACAAACGCACGACGCCGTCGTGGGACGCGCACACCCGCGCGGTGATTGCCGAACGCCTCGCGACACCGCTCGAGCCGCGCTTTTTCAACGCGGTCGAATGGCTCGCGGTCACCTCGCTGTGCGCCCGCATCGTGCCGCAAGCGAATGCGCAACCGGTGGTGCCGCTCGCCGCCCTGCTCGACGCGCGGCTCGCCGGCAATGGCAACGACGGCTACCGCGACGCCCGTTTGCCGCCGATGCGCGACGCTTGGCGCATCGGCCTCGCCGCGCTCGATGCCGAGTGCCGCGAGCGCGGCGGCCTGCCGTTCGCGAGCCTCGCGGAGGACACGCAGATCGCGCTGCTCGGCGAGATGCAGCGCGGCGAACTGACGAACCCCGCGTGGCGCGGCATGCCGTCGAAGCTGTTCTTCGGCGAGCGCGTGCTGCACGACATCTGCGGGCTCTACTACTCGCACCCGCACGCGTGGAGCGAGATCGGCTTCGGCGGCCCGGCGAATCCGCGCGGCTATGTGCGCATGTACCTGAACCGGCGCGATCCGTGGGAGGCGGTCGAAGCGACGCCCGACACCCATGAGCAGGCCGCGAAGGAGAACCGCCGTGTCCGATGACGCGCAGCAACGGCCGCGCGGCAAGGACGGCCGCGCACCCGACGTGTTCCAGCGCGGCGGCTGGGTGCCGATGCGCACGTACCTTGACGGCGAGGAGGTCGATTTCGCGATCGTCGGCACCGGCGCCGGCGGTGGCACGCTTGCGTGCCGGCTTGCGGAAAAAGGCTTCAAGGTCGTCGCGTTCGATGCCGGCGCGTGGTGGCGTCCGCTCGAAGAGTTCGCGTCTGACGAAGCGCATCAGGAAAAACTGTTCTGGACCGACGAGCGCATCTGCGACGGCGACAATCCGCTGAAGCTCGGCAACAACAACAGCGGCAAGGCGGTGGGCGGCAGCACGGTCCATTTCGCGATGGTGTCGCTGCGCTTTCGGCCCGAGTGGTTCAAGTCGCGCAGCGTGCTCGGCTATGGCGCCGACTGGCCGCTCGACTGGCGCGAGATGTGGCACTACTACGGCGAGGTCGAGGACGCGCTGAAAATCTCCGGACCGGTGAACTATCCGTGGGGGCCGAAGCGGCCGCGCTATCCGTATCGCGCGCATGAGCTGAACGCGGCGGCGCTGGTGCTCGCGCGCGGCGCCGAGGCGCTCGGGATCGGCTGGAGCCCGACGCCGCTCGCGACCCTCTCCGCGCCGCGCGGCCGCGCGCATCCGTGCGTGTACCGCGGCTTTTGCGTGTCCGGCTGCGCGACCAACGCGAAGCAAAGCGCGCTCGTCACGTGGATCCCGCGTGCGCTGCGAGCCGGCGCCGAGGTGCGCGATCTGGCGATGGTCGGCCGCGTCGTCACCAACGACGCGGGGCTCGCCACCGGCGTCGAATATCTGCGCGAAGGACGCTGGCGATTCCAGCGCGCGAAGCACGTGGTGGTGGCCGGCTACGCGATCGAAACGCCGCGCCTGTTGCTGATGTCGGCCAACAGCCGCTTTCCCGACGGCCTCGCGAACAGTTCGGGACTTGTGGGCAAATACCTGATGGCGCAGTCGAATCAGGGCGTCTACGGCACCTTCGATGAAGACATCCGCTGGTACAAGGGGCCGCCGTCGCTCGCGCTCACCGAGCACTGGAACTACGAAGACAAGGGCAAAGATTTTTTCGGCGGCTACTGCTACATGAGCCAGGGGCCGCTGCCGAACGGATGGGTCGCGGTGCAGAATGGCCGCGGCTTGTGGGGCGACGCGCTCGGCGCGGAGATGCTCAAGTACAACCACCAGGCGGGGCTGAAGATCGTCGGCGAGATGCTGCCGCAGCAGCGCAACCGCGTGACGCTTGCCGACGAGAAAGACCAGTACGGGCTGCCGATCGCGCGCGTCACCTATTCATGGTGCGACAACGACAAGCGGCTCATCGCGCATTCGCTCGACTTCATGGAGCAGGCGCTCGCGGCCGCCGGCGGCAAGGAGATCTGGCGCGAGACCGACGACACCTGCCACCTGAACGGCACCGCGCGCATGGGTGACGATCCGTCGACGAGCGTCGTCGACGCGGACTGCCGCAGTTGGGACATCCGCAACCTGTGGGTGTGTGACGGCTCGGTGTTTCCGACCGTGGGCGGCGTGAATCCGTCGCTGACGATTCAGGCGATCGCGTGTCGCACCGCCGAGCGCATCGCCGCGCTAGCCGCGCGCGGCGAGTTGTAGGGGAGTGTTGCCCAAGCGCATGAACCGCAGTCCGAAACGATGGAGTACTCACTGCGCGATCCGGATGGTTACACAACATGCTCTCCATGCATCGAACATTGACCCAAGTCATCTTTGAGGCGCAAAAACCGGCCTCATTTTCGATGCCCCACCTGCATGGTGCAATGCAAAATCCATAGAAAGGCCGGGCTTGCTGGCCTCACCATACCCTGCAGGTATGAAAAAGGACAGGAAAAGTATTGGACGGGCCAAACGGGCGAAGGGTATAAAAACATCCAATGAACTCACTTCCCGCCGCAGCCGCCATGACCCAAGCGACCATCGAACGTATCGAAACCCGCCTCGTCGATCTGTCGACGATCCGCCCTCACAAGCTGTCGGTCGCCACGATGTACGGGCAGACGCTGATGCTGGTCAAGGTGTACTGCAGCGACGGCATCGTCGGGATTGGCGAAGGCACCACGATCGCCGGCATGGCCTATGGCCCGGAAAGCCCCGAAGCAATGAAGCTCGCGATCGACGCCTACTTCGCCCCGGCGATGATCGGCAAGGACGCGACGCAGATCCAGGCGCTGATGGCGCACCTCGGCAAGCTGGTCAAGGTCAATCATTTCTCGAAGAGCGCGCTCGAAACCGCGCTGCTCGACGCGCAAGGCAAACGTCTCGGCGTGCCGGTGAGCGAACTGCTCGGCGGCCGTCGCCGTGAGCGCCTGCCGGTTGCGTGGACGCTCGCGTCGGGCGATACCGCGAAGGACATCGCCGAAGCCGAGCACATGCTCGACGTGCGCCGCCACAAGGTCTTCAAGCTGAAGATCGGCGCGAAGGAACTGAAGACCGACATCAAGCACGTCGCCGAGATCAAGAAAGCGGTCGGCGAGCGCGCCGCGGTGCGCGTCGACGTGAACATGGCGTGGAGCGAGACCCAGGCCGCCTGGGCGATTCCGGCGCTGGCCGACGCGGGCTGCGATCTGGTCGAGCAGCCGGTCGCGTCCGCCGCGGCGCTCGCGCGACTGATGCGCCGCTTCCCGGTCGCGCTGATGGCCGACGAAGTCCTGCAAGGCCCGGACAGCGCGTTCGAGATCGCGAAGAACGGCGGCGCCGATGTGTTCGCGATCAAGATCGAACAGAACGGTGGCCTGTTCGCCGCGCAGCGCGTGGCCGCGATCGCAGATGCCGCCGGCATCGAGCTGTACGGCGGCACGATGCTCGAAGGCGCGTTCAGCACGGTGGCGTCGGCGCATCTGTTCGCGAGCTTCGCGAATCTGCAATGGGGCACCGAGCTGTTCGGGCCGCTGCTGATCACCGAAGAAATTCTGACCACGCCGCTGGACTACAGCGACTTCGAACTGACCGTGCCGAACGGCCCGGGTCTCGGCATCGAACTCGACGAGGCGAAGGTCGAACGATTCACGCGAGACGGGCTGATGAAGGTCACCCGATAAACGGATTTAGATCAAGAGGATTCAACGATGCTTTTCCATGTACGAATGGACGTGCACCTGCCGGTCGACATGCCGGCCGAAGTGGCGAACGAAATCAAGACCCGCGAGAAGGCTTACTCGCAGGAGCTCCAGCGTAGCGGCAAGTGGCGTCATATCTGGCGCCTCGTTGGCGAGTACGCGAATTACAGCATCTTCGATGTAGAGAGCAATGCCGAACTTCACGACATTCTGTCCGGCTTGCCTCTGTTCCCGTACATGAAGATTTCGGTGACGCCTCTGTGTCGTCACCCGTCGTCGATTCGGGACGACGACATCTGAGCCCAGGGGCCAGGCGCTTTTGACGGCGAGCGCATCCAAAGCCATCTTTTCCCCCTATACCAACTGGAGACAGTCATCGTGAGCGTCAAAGTATTTGAAACCAAAGAAGTGCAGGATCTGCTGAAAGCCGCTTCCAACGTCGATGCCGGGAATGGCAACGCGCGTTTCCAGCAGATCGTTTTCCGTCTGCTGGGCGACCTGTTCAAGGCAGTCGATGACCTCGACATCACGCCCGACGAAGTCTGGGCCGGCGTCAACTATCTGAACAAGCTCGGTCAGGACGGCGAAGCGGCGCTGCTCGCGGCCGGACTCGGTCTCGAGAAGTATCTCGACATCCGCATGGACGCCGAGGACAAGAAGATCGGTCTCGAAGGCGGCACGCCGCGTACGATCGAAGGCCCGCTGTACGTCGCCGGCACGACGGTGCGCGAGGGCGTCTCGAAGATCGACATCAACCCGGACGAAGACGCGGGCCCGCTGGTGATTCGCGGCACGGTCAAGGATCTGGACGGCAAGCCGATCGCCGGCGCGGTCGTCGAGTGCTGGCACGCGAACTCGAAGGGCTTCTACTCGCACTTCGATCCGACCGGCGCGCAGAGCGACTTCAACCTGCGCGGCGCGGTGAAGACCGGCGCCGACGGCAAGTACGAGGTCCGCACCCTGATGCCGGTAGGCTACGGCTGCCCGCCGCACGGCTCGACGCAGCAGCTGCTGAACGTGCTGGGCCGTCACGGCAACCGTCCGGCGCACGTGCACTTCTTCGTCAGCAGCGACGGCCATCGCAAGCTGACCACGCAGTTCAACATCGAAGGCGATCCGCTGATCTGGGACGACTTCGCGTATGCAACGCGCGAAGAGCTGATTCCGCCGGTCGTCGAGAAAAGCGGTGGCGCGGCGCTGGGCCTGAAGGCCGATACGTACAAGGAGATCGAGTTCAACTTCACGATCACGCCGCTGGTCCAGGGTAAGGACAACCAGCTCGTCCATCGTCTGCGCGCTTCGGCCGAAGCGTAATCGCACGAGGCGGCGCCGTGGCGACATGGCCGCCGTCTTTCGTTGCCAACGGCCGGCGGTCTTGCTGGCCGAATCCCTGAAGCGTCGAGGAGTTGTGACGCCGGACAACGCCGCGTTGACGCGGCGCTTCACCGATAGCGCCGATGGTGTGTTGTGGCTCACCAGCTCCACGTCGCCCGGCCAGGAGCAGGAGCTCGACGAGCTCGGCCGCGAATTGCACCGGAACAAGCCTTTGCTGCCGGTCGTCACGCGTAGCGACGAGTACGAGGAAGACGAAATCGACGGCAGACTCGTCAAGTGTCTGTGCAACAAGAGCGCGCCGCGTCGCGCGCTGCAGGAGCACGACGTCCAGATGCGAGCGGAAGACAAGCTCGTCGCGATGGGCGTCGACAAGGCGCTGCTGAAGCCGCCGGTGTCGATTTCCGCGTATGTGGCGCGCGAGGCTGGGCAGACCGCGGCGGCCATGAGTGACGCGGGCTTCGAGCGGCTGTACGCCGCGTTGCTCGACATCACCGGACCGACGCTCGCATATAAACGGCGCAAGCGGGCCGAGGTGCTGCTGCATCATCTGGAAGAGAACGTGCTCGGCAGCCTGCAAAGCGACGTGCTGCCGTTGCCTGGCGATCTGGGCGAGTCGTCGCAAGGGGCGCTCGCAAGGCTCGAGCAACAGCGAAGAACCGGTCGCGCCCGCGGGAGAAGACGGCCGTCGCGGGGAGTCCGCGTTGCTCGCGGCCGCCACGACGCCTGCGCCGGAGCGAGCCGTATCGCCGCTCGCGTGCGGTAGATTGAAAACGAAATTCGTTTCGACCGCCACAGGCTGATTGTCCATGCCCGTGAGAGCGCTGCACTGGGCACGCCGCGATGCCTGAAAGGCGAGGTTGTCGAACGCCGGATTGCCGGACGAGACTTCGACGACCGCGTCGCTGATCTGTCCACGTTCGTCGACCCATGCACGCACGATCGCATTGGGACGCGGCGCGTGCGCGACCGCAGCGCCGGAGCAGGTGCGGCTCTTTCATTGTGTTTGTCAGCTTCGGATCGTGCACGCGCGCTGGGTCACGGCCCCGGATTCGCCTCGCTCAAACCGGCTTGCTGCGCGGATCGATCGCTGTCCCGATACGCACCGAGCATGCGCTCCTGGTATCGCGTAACGGTCTCGAGGGAAGTGGCCAGGTTACGTCGAGGATGGATCGCCATCGCGCGGCGCATTGAGCATCCGCTCCACATAGCGCGCAATCAGATCGATCTCCAGATTCACTTTTACCCCGTCGTGCAGATGCTTGAGCGCCGTCACCTGCACGGTATGCGGAATCAGATTGATCGAAAACTCGCAGCCGTCGTCGCGATCAACGACGGAGTTCACGGTCAGGCTCACGCCATTGACCGTAATCGATCCCTTGTACGCGAGATAACGACCGATGTCGCGCGGCGCGAGAATGCGCAGCTCGTGCGATTCGCCGACTGGCGCGAAACGCGTGACGACACCGAGCCCGTCGACGTGTCCGGACACGATATGTCCACCGAGCCGGTCATGCGCGCGCAGCGCTTTCTCGAGATTGACCTCGCCGGTTTCGCCGAGACCGGCCGTGCGGTTCAGGCTCTCGCGCGACACGTCGACCTCGAACGAATGAGCGGTCTTCGCGACCACCGTCATGCAGGCGCCCTGGATCGTGATGCTGTCGCCGAGCTGCACATCGGCGAGGTCGAGCCCGCCCGCCTCGACGTTCAGGCGCACGCCCGCGTCGCCGCCCGTGCCGAGCGGCTTGACTGATTCGATGCGGCCCACTGCCGCGACGATTCCTGTAAACATCGTGCTAGTCCTTGATCATTTCGAAACGGTGGGAGACACGGTGTCGGTCCCGGGTAAGGCTGTCGGCGCGAAACGCGCGAGGATCCGCAGATCGTCGCCGATCCGCTCGACCGTGTGGAAATTCAGCTTCACGCGGTCTTCGAGCTGGTCGGGCGCGTCCAGATTGAACATGCTCATCGAGTCCACGCCGAGCAGGCTCGGCGCGAGATAGACCAGCAGTTCATCGACGCAGCCTTCGCGCAGCAGCGAACCGTTCAGCTTGTAGCCGGCTTCGACGTGCAGCTCGTTGACGTGACGCTCGCCGAGCATGCTCAGCATGCGCGGGAGATCCACCTTGCCGAACGCGTTCGGCAGCGGCACGATCTCGGCGCCGCGCTCGCGCAGCGCGCTCGCGCGTTCTTCGAGACGCGTGTCGAGCTCGCCGCAGAAGATCAGCGTCGGCGCGCCGGCCAGGATCAGCGCGTCGAGCGGCACGTCGAGCTGGCTGTCGATCAGCACGCGGTGCGGTTGGCGCGGTGTATCGACCGCGCGCACGGTCATGCGCGGATTATCCTCGCGCACAGTGCCGATGCCGGTCAGGATCGCCGACGCGCGCGCACGCCACGCATGACCGTCGGCCCGCGCGGCCGCGCTCGTGATCCACTGGCTCTCACCCGACGGCAAGCCGGTGCGGCCATCGAGCGACGCCGCCACTTTCATGCGCACCCACGGACGGCCGCGCGTCATGCGCGACACGAAGCCGACGTTCAGCTCCCGCGCTTCGTTCGCGAGCAGCCCGCAGCGCACTTCGATACCGGCTTCGCGCAGCATCGCGAGACCGCGGCCGGAGACCTGCGGGTTGGGATCTTCCATCGCGGCGATCACGCGGCCGATCTGCGCTTCGATCAGCGCGTTCGCGCACGGCGGCGTGCGGCCGAAATGGCTGCACGGTTCGAGCGTCACGTAGGCGGTCGCGCCGCGCAGGTCGTGGCCGCGCGAGCGCGCGTCCTTCAGCGCGCGAATTTCGGCGTGATCCTGGCCGGCCGGCTGCGTGAAGCCTTCGCCGATCACCTCGCCGTTTCTGACGAGCACGCAACCGACCCGCGGATTCGGGTCGGCCGTGTACATGCCGCGCTTCGCGAGCGCGAGCGCGCGTTCCATGTGGACGAAATCGGTTTGCGAGAACATCGGTGTCCGTTGTGGTGCGGTGTCTGGGGCGTGCGAGTTGCGGCCTTTGCTTCGGGCCCGGCTTCAGCGCTTCAACGCTGCGAACGCGCCGCGCGCGGCGTCGATCGTCGCGTCGATCACCGCGTCGTCGTGCGCGCTCGACACGAAGCCGGCCTCATACGCGGACGGCGCGAAGTACACGCCCGCGTCGAGCATCTTGTGGAAGAACGCGTTGAAGCGCGGCACATCGCTCTTCGTGACGTCGGCGAAGCTCGTCGGGATCGATTCGCGAAAGTAGATGCCGAACATGCCGCCGAGCGCGTCGGCCGCGAACGGCACGTCCGCTTCGCGTGCCGCCCGCGCGAGCCCTTGCGCGAGACGCGTGGTGCGCGCGGCGAGCGTGTCGTAGAAGCCGGGCGCCTGGATCAGCTGAAGCGTCTTCAGGCCGGCCGCGACCGCGATCGGATTGCCCGACAGCGTGCCCGCCTGATAGACGCCGCCGAGCGGCGCGAGGTGAGCCATGATGTCGCGCCGGCCGCCGAACGCCGCCGCCGGCATGCCGCCGCCGATTACCTTGCCGAGGCAGGTGAGGTCCGGCGTGATGCCGTAGAGTTGCTGCGCGCCGCCGAGCGCGACGCGAAAGCCGCACATCACTTCGTCGAAAATCAGCACCGCGCCGTACTCGGTGCACAGGCGCCGCAGCGCCTGCAGGAATTCAGGGGTCGCGCGCACGAGGTTCATGTTGCCCGCGACCGGCTCGACGATCACCGAGGCGATCTCGTTGCCGAACGCCTTGAACGCTTCTTCGAGCTCGGCGACGTTGTTGTATTCGAGCACGGTGGTGTGCTTCGCGATATCGACCGGCACGCCCGCCGAGGTCGGATTGCCGAAGGTCAGGAGGCCCGAGCCGGCCTTCACGAGCAGGCTGTCCGCGTGGCCGTGATAGCAGCCTTCGAACTTGACGATGCGGCTGCGGTTCGTGAAGCCGCGCGCGAGACGCAGCGCGCTCATCGTCGCCTCGGTGCCGCTCGACACCATGCGCACCTGTTCGATCGACGGCACCAGCTTGCAGATTTCCTCGGCGATCTCGACTTCCGACTCGGTCGGCGCGCCGAACGAAAAGCCATTCACGAGCGCGCGCTGCACGGCTTCCAGCACTTCGGGATGAACGTGGCCGAGGATCATGGGGCCCCACGAGCCGATGTAGTCGGTATAGCGCTGGCCGTCCGCGTCCCAGAAGTACGGGCCTTGCGCGCGCTTGATGAAACGCGGTGTGCCGCCGACGGAACGGAAAGCGCGCACCGGCGAATTCACGCCGCCCGGGATCGTGCGTTGCGCGCGTTCGAAGAGGGTTTCGTTTCTGGACATGGCGATGGCTGGAATAGGGAGCAGGGGTTGCGCAGCGGCGCAAAGGGCCTCGGACGATTCCCGCGGACCCTTCGCGCGATGCTGGGATGGATCGAGAAATTGTACCGGAGTCGGCGCCGGCGGGCTGTGCGGGCGGGCGGCCGCGGCGGCGCGTGTTTGGCCTAGCTGCCCGGTGCGGGTATCGTCGGCGGCTTGCGCCTGCCGGTCAATTCGGCCCAGCGCTTCTCCAGCGCGCCTTCGGCGATCGGCTTGATGATCGTGCCCGAGCTTTGCGCATCCCACGTCTGCACCGAGAACGGATGCACACGCAGCTGATCGCGCGTGATGACCGGCGCGTGATGCGCATCGACGAGCCAGTCGTAGACGAAATCGATGCACAGCCGGTAGCCGCGTTTGGTCGACGCGTCGGGGACTTCGTAGGGCGCGCGCGTCACGTAGCCCGAACCGAAGATGCCCTTCGGCTCCTGCGCGACGCGATGCAGGAACACGCGATCGCCGGGCAGGATGCCGCGCGCAAAGCCGCAGCCCCACACGTCGGCCACCGCGTCGCCGGCCGCCACGCGTTTCGCGATGTCGGGCAACTCGGGCCACGGCCATTTTTTGGGGCTCCAGATGAGCAGGAAGGCGGTCATCGCGGGTTCGAAGGGGATCAGGGGGAAGGCTGTTGCGCTACGTCGAGCTTTTATGTCGGGCCGTCAAGCTGCGCATACGGAAGCGCGTTGGGCATGCTGGCGGCAGCTTAACCGATCGAGGCTGATTGCGCCGCGCGGCGCTGTCGCGCAACGTCCACGCAGCGGGCCACGAGCGCCGTCAGCGGATTAACCGTCGCGTACAATCGAGCCGGTCAACTGATGGCCGTTCCCGCTTCACCCGTTCCGCTGCCGATGCCGGCGCGGCGTTCCATCCGGATTTCCCATGTCTCACGTCGTCAGACGCCGGCCCGATGGCCGGCTGATCCTGTTGCTCGGCGCGCTGGCCGCGTGCGGGCCGATTTCCATCGACATGTATCTGCCGAGCCTGCCGACCATCGCGCAGGCCTTCGCGGTCGGCACGGGCGCCGCGCAATCGACGCTCACGAGCTTCATGTTCGGCTTTTCGATCGGCATGCTGCTGTACGGTCCGCTGTCCGATACCTATGGCCGTCGGCCGATCCTGCTTGGCGGCATCATCATGTATGCGCTCGCGAGCATCGCCTGTTCGCTGTCGATCTCGATCGGCTCGCTGGTCGGTTTCCGCTTCGTGCAGGCGTTGGGCGCGGGCGCGGCGTCGGTGCTGGCTCGCGCGATCGCGCGCGACGCGCACGAGCCGGGCGACGCCGCGCGCGTCCTGTCGATGATCGCGATCGTCACGGCGATCGGTCCACTGCTCGCGCCGCTGATCGGCGGACAGTTGCTGCTGCTGGGCGGCTGGCGCGCCGTGTTCGTCGCGCTGACGCTGTTCGGTTCCGTGTGCGCGGTGACCGCATTCCTGAAGGTGCCGGAGACGTGGCCGCGCGAGATGCGCGCGCAGTCGGCGCTGCTGAAGTCGTTCGGCGCGTATGGCACGCTGCTGCGCGATCCGGTCGCGTGGGGACACATGTTGTGCGGCGGCATGGCGTTCGCGTCGATGTTCGCGTACATCACGGCGACGCCGTTCGTATACATCGAGTATTTCCACGTGTCCGCGCAGCACTATGGATTCCTGTTCGCGCTGAACATCGTCGGCATCATGTTCGGCAATTACCTGAACACGCGGCTCGTCGGCCGGCTCGGGCCGGTGCCGATCATCTCGTTCGCGGCGACCGTGAGCTTCGTCGCGTCGCTGTTCGTGTCCGTCGTGTCGCTGACGGGGTGGGGCGGCTTATGGTCGATCGTGTTCGGGCTGTTCTTCGTCGTCAGCGTGGTGGGCGTGTTGTCCGCCAACTGCACGACCGATCTGATGCATCGCTATCCCGCCAACGCGGGCGCCGCGGCGGCCGTGTTCGGCGCGGTGCAGCTCGCGCTCGGCGCACTGTCGAGCCTCGCGGTCGGACTGTGGCAGGACGGCACGCCGAAGGGCATGGGTATCGTGGTCGGCGTGGCGGGCTGTCTGTGCTTTGTCGGACGCATGCTCGTGATGCGTCGGCACGGGACGAAGTCGCCGGTTGCGGCTGTGTGAGCGTGTTGTCCGGATATCGAGGGTGAGCGCTGCGCGAGCGCTGTGAAAACGGCGTGAAAACTGGATGACGATCGTGCTATTGCGGCTGTGGGCATCGGCCGACGCGTGAGTTCATCGGACGCGTCTCCGGAAAACACCTGGTGTTGCGCGCGCACCACCGTGCGTCGCGCTTTGCATTGCTATGATGAAGTCACTGTTCCTCGGAGCGGCAATCATGGCGATCAAAGACCTGATGAACGGCGCACGGCAATTTGCCGCATTCGCCGAAGCGCAACGGCTGGCCGACAGCGGCGCTTATTACGATTACACCGACGTCGAATACGTGTTGCGCTTTGATCACGGTTTGACGGATGTATCGGCTCTGCTCGATAGCCAGTTGATGCATCGCGATCTGAATCGTCGTTGCGCGGATGCGCGCGAAAAGCTCGAGATGGCGGACGCGTGATGCGTGTTGCGTCGTGCGCGGGTTCGTGCTGAACGAAGCACGGCGATGAATCGCTCCGAGATTTTCACTTCTGGAGTGGTTGATGACCGATAGCACGCACGCCTCACGTTTGCCCCACACCGACAATCCGGCCGCGCTGGCGAAACCCGGCGGCCACTACAGTCATGTCGCGGTCGCGAATGGCTTCGTCTTCGTGTCCGGGCAATTGCCGATCAACGCGCAAGGCGAAAAGCTCGCCGATGCGTCGTTCGACGCGCAGGCCGAACAGGTTCTGGCCAATGTGAAGGCGGCGCTCGAAAGCGTCGGCAGCAGCGTCGCGCAACTGGTGCAGGTCCGCGTGTATGTCGTCGATGTCGAACATTGGGCGAGCTTCAATCAGATCTATGCGGGCTGGGCCGGCGAGGCAAGGCCGGCGCGCGCGGTCGTGCCGGTGCCGCAGTTGCACTATGGGTTCAAGATCGAGGTTGAGGCGGTGGCGGTGGTTTGAATTCCGCATTACAGCCATATAGCAACTACGGCATGACTTTCTCTGTGGCGGCGGCTAATTCTCGACATAGAGAACTCATGCCGATCGGGCAAGATGACGTTGAAAGCTTGGCGATTCTGGAAAGATCGTCGGTGTCTAGCGTCGTATCGATGTGGCGGAGCACAAAGGCTTTCAACGACGGATTACCTTTTATCAATACACCTAGTTGCGGCAAAGTGTGCCAGTGATCCACTGGCAGACGCGCGACAGCTTCTGAGTTGCCTTCCGCGATTTCGCCATCGTCACACTGCGCGTACTTGTTGAACGCCTCATTCACGTTTGCCCACGTGTCGAGGTGATCGATTGCTGCATCCGCCGCACTTGCCTCACGCTCCGTGCAGGTTTTGCCATACGCAACCGGCATCCACGCTAGTGCAATGAAGGCGACCACACCCATGAGATGCGTAAAAAAATAGGTGCACTTGCGTCTATCCATGAGCATGTCCCGCAAGATTCCTGGCTCGATTGCGCTCAGTTGCCGCGCGCGCGGCCACGGGATCATTGTGGTTGGCTTCTACAGCCGTGATCGGGTCCCGGTGCATCTGTTCGCGGATTTCTCTCATGGCGTCGTCGGACGTGCGGATGCAGCTCTTTGTCGGGTGCTGAGGTCCCGGCAAATAGCGGGCATTAGCTCTGCCCGGATGCACGCCAATGCCGGTATGGCCTGGCACGTTGAAACGGATGATCCCATACAAGCCATACGGGCCATTGGCAGATGCCACATGATGGTGCGGGGTGGTTTGGTCCTGCACGCTATATGTTCCATTCGGAATATGGCGGATTGCCGCGTGGCTGTCGACGTTGTTGTAAGCCGCCCAAGTACCGATCGTCTTACCGGTGGCATCAATAAACGAGATTTGATGTGTCTGTCCGTAGCAGTTTCGACATGTGGCATACCTCTAGAGTTGTAAAGAATGAGGGCTGCGGAGTCGGGCGGCATACGATCAGTGGGATGGGCCGACGCTGCATTGATTCAATGGGAACTCTAGCTTTGCGGCTGGCATAGGTGCTATGGGCGAACTCCTAAAGGAAGGCCGATCTGATGTCGTAAGCAGGGCGGCAGCGGGCTCAGTCGCACTCTATCTATCGCGTCTGTATTGCCTTCGTTTCTATCTCGGCCTTGATATCGGCGTGAAGCGCCGGGCGGCCAACAGCGCGATCCAGCAGTTGGCGCGACGCCGCCAGCCGCAGCTGTTCGCCGCTGTGGCGCATCAGGTTGATCTGCGTCGCGATCGAATTCGGCGGGGTTCTTTGGGGGCAGAAACGAAATACGGGCCAAAAGGCCCGTATTCATTGGATGTCTGGCGGAGGCGGTGTCCGCCAATCGTTCATGATTGGCGCGGCTTTTCAGCGTGGTTGATCGGTCAGTCCACCATCTAGACCACCATCAGTGAGCCCTACGACATGAAATGCGAGACAGCTAGAATCCACTGTGTAGACGCGATGACAACGTAGGTGACCGCAGCGATGCCAGCGTAAAAGAAAAATAGGAAAACGACCAGCAGCCATCGAGATGGTTGCGGTGTGGGTAGCACGTTCAGGAACCTAGCCAACCCTTCATCGGACTTCGTGTAGGCGTTGATCTGGTTCCATGTCAGCGGTGGAAAGTAGAGGTACGAAATCAAGACCTGTTCATTCGGGACCAGAGCTGGGATGAGAATCTCCCATCCGCCTGATGCCGCGGAATTGGTTTCGTGCTGCACGCGCGGTTCGATCACGTAGTGACGAACCGCGATATTGTGTCCGATGCGTACGTTGAATGCCGTTTTCTTACCGGTGTTTCGGACAACGACGCTATGCACATTGACTTGTACTCCCGGCGCGCCGGGCGTAGCGCCAGCGGTGTCTGATGACTTCCCGGTTTGCGCGTTAGGAGGTGTTTGCGGCCCTTCGACCGGAGGTAATGAAAATCCCGCCGCGTGTGCCATATAGGTGATTACTTTGGGCCGATATTCAAGCCTTTTTGCGATTGCCGCGACGACAACGGCTGTTATCACGGGGAAGACAAGCTTGGTGACGATTTCCCAATCAGGTGTCATGTTCGTGTCCTTTTATCGTGGGCCGCGTAAACATTACGCTTTTGAAGATCGCCGGAACGGTTTTTCGATTGCCTCCAGTCTTTTGTCACATCTCGTGTGGCTCGCGTGCCGTCCGACGCGCTAGGGTGGCTGTCTTAGGCCTTGGGTAGCTTAATCCGCGCGCGCCTTTGCTATACCGATGATCTCGCTATCCGCAGTCGCCCAGCGATGCTCAAGCCTCGGCCAGAATTACGCCGATGGCGATCAGCGAGAAAAGGGTGGCGGCAAGGACATAGGCGCGCCATGCGGCCATGGGCTGCCGGTTAGGTCTGCATTCGTTGCTCGTCATGCTGCGTGATGTTTCGGCCGCGCGGCGTCGCAGCGTTGATCAATTGTGGCGCGCACGATCGGATTGGCGAGCAGTTGGCGGGAATCAAGCACCCCATAACGGGCGCGAAGCGCTTTTTCAACCGCCTGACAGTCTGCATAGTTGCCGCTGTCGGCAAGGCTGTATGCGGCTCGCCGTATGGCCTCTCGCCGCCCAGCCCCTAGTACATCCTTTGCCATGGCCCGCTCCGTTATCGCAGGGCATGTTCATATCGTAGAGCGAAAGATTGAAAGCGCCTAGAAAGTACCCGGCTGCGACTCTCGCGAGGTCAGCGATGGGCGGCGCTTAGTTCGTGGTCCCCCACCATGCGTCCGTGAGCGGCGGCCGAATATAAGGGCTTTATAAGGTCCGCGTCATCGTGCGCGTGCATCAGCGGTGCACTGCCATCGCTATGCCTTGGGCGGTTAGTCTTCGTGCACAAAGCCCATTCCAGGCACGATCTGCGGTGGGTTGTCGCACACCGCGCCGATTGGGACAGGTCTGATGTGCGTCCCGCTCACCGGCTGCGATCATCGGGTCATGTGATTGAGGAGTGAGCGACATGAAACGAATTGCGGTGACGGTGCTGGCTACCCTGTGTTTGGCTGGACTGGCGGGCTGCGGCAGCTCGAAAAGCCACAGCGTGAAAAGCTACAGCTCGATGTACGTAGACGGCTGGACCAAGGAAACGATGGACAGGCGGTACCCGAACGGCACGACGCAACGCCAGGTTGTCGGCCGGCTTGGCTACCCGTACCAGGCAACCACTACGGGCGGCGTGGAGCGCTGGGACTATGTTGGCGGCAAGGCCAGCACGCAGAAGGTCTCGTTCTTGTTCAGGGACAGCAAGGTTATCGACAAGGCATACGAAAATTTCTGATGTCTGGCGCAGGTTGACCGGCGGTGTCCGCCAAGGTGGTATGACTGACGGTGGTTTGTGGCCAGTGATTCGAAAAATCCCCCGACCTTCCCCCCTAAACGAAGAGTGCCCTTTCGGGCTGGATTTCGCATCGGGCCGTGGAAATCAAACCGGGAATCAAAACGCCCGCGCAAGGGGCGGTCCTTTGCCGTCTGGTTGTGCGAACTACGCACGTCTGAACAACTGAGAGCCGCGGCCGATCTCCCAACTGCGGCTCAACGTGCGTTCGTTAAATCGATTGGGCGAGAGCAAGAATAGACGGCCATGGCGGCGCTATTGGCAGAGAATCGAGCATGCCGTCGAGAGGTTTCAGCAAGCCCCCGCCTGTTTTGCCCCGAACGTTGCTTGGCTAACGGTGTACCGGTCTCCCGCACTCGAGGAAAGTTGCTGAATGAGACCTTTGCACGAGAAGCCTTGCATACTGAGGTACTGCTTCGCGGATCTCACCGCCTCCTGATTCCAATCGCGATTCAGACTGTCCACCGCTACCGTAGCATCGGCGACTTTGTAACCATCTCCGGCATCCGATGAGAGTTGTTCAATAAGTCCGTTTCGTGAGAACCCTTGCATACTTAGATACTGCCTCGCCGATCTAGCGGCATTATTCTGAGGCCCGGTTAAATCTCCCGCCCATGTGGGCGCGGCAGCAAACAAAGCGGCAGTCAACGCCACCTTTAAAAAATTCATTTGAATCTCCCAAATGTATGCAATGGGTGCGGCGCCCGCGAAGCCCCTGCATCGGACGGGCTTCGCGGGCGCACGCGAACGTTGTCAGTCATGTGATACGAGTCGAAGTACAGCTTACCATTTGGTCGGAGGGCTGCATTTATCTCATAGGCGCTTGTAACGCCAATTTGACTATGTGTGTTGCATATCAAACCGCTGCTCCCCGTCACGCTAGACGATTCGAAACTCTTGTCGGCGCGGGAAAATATAGATCTCGAATTTACCTTCAATGTCTTTATCGATAGGTTTAAAGCGGAGATTTGCAATCCCTTTGCGCACCAGCCCCTAAACCGGGCTCGGCGCGGCTTTTCTTTCTCGCTCGAGCGCATTCAAATGAATTCGCTTATCGGTTAAGGGATGTTCAGTCGTCAATCGAGTGGCTTCGTGGCAGCGCCGCAGCGGTGCTCCGCAGCATCGGCCTGAGATCACAATCTGAGGATGGCTAGCCAAAAGAGACGTCTTTTGGCGAGAACGTTTTCTCCAAGCGATTTGCTTCAGCGGGCGCGTTGCGCTCGACGGCTTTCCAGACCTCGTCACTAAAGCGACCATCAATACGCGCGTACTCCAGTGTGTGAATCAATTCGATCCGGTTGGCCTTGTAGCCGCCAAACTTATCTTCGAGATTGTAAAACTCGATTGCAGTGTGATCGCCTGCCAAATCCCGTTCATCCACATACCCGAGCACTTCGGCCATAAACTCGGCCTTGACGGCATATACCTCCGCGAACGGGTCACCGTCATACTTCTCTCGCATGTTGTCTTCATGAAAGATCGGTGCGAGCCGCTTAAAGTACGCGAACGCGAGAGCGTCGTCGAAGTTTCCTGGATTCTGGATGTATCCGATCAAGAACGATTGACGCTTGAGCTCATAAAGCGCAATGAGTTGCTGGTCCATAACTTTTCCTCTGTGAGTGGCGCCATTGGTGGGCCCCTAATCAAAACGTCAGCGAACTACTGTCACGTTAGCCGCTCATCTCTTGCAGATTGCAGTGAGTTCATGAGCGACCGTCAATAAATGCGTCTTGCGTTGCGGCGCTTAACCTGACCGCCTTTGGAACGTCAAAAATCAAGCAGTACATGAGTGCTGCGCAGGAGCCGATTCAGCCCTAGCGTTCAGGCTCGTCGTGATCCCGGCCCCGGTTCCTCTGACGCTGCTGTTCGAACTGACGAGACTGCGCGGCACTGGCCTGTTCGTTGACCTGTCGTTGAGCCTTGACTGCTGCCTTCGCCAGTTCGGGCTGTCGGTCCCGCACGCGCTCCTGAGCGACCGCACTCGGAAACGGCAGATCCGGTACCCATGTGGTGTCGCCCTTGCCGTACGTCTCCGCCGTCTTGCGAATGAACGTAAGCGCATCGGCCGCACGATCAGCCTCTATCACGAGCACTCCGCGCTGCCGTTCCCACTTGTCGCTGACGAGACGCCGCAACGCTGACGGGCGGGCTTTGTCGTGCTCGGCCAGCGCGTGCCGCGCGTCCTTGACGGCCTGTTCGCGCCCGGCCACCGCCTCGGCGATGTAAGCCGCCTGTTCGCGCACCACCTCGCGCTGGTAGAGGGCGAGTACACGGTCGGAGAATACTGCCCGCAGCTTGTCCTGCTTCGCCTCAGGCTGGTCCTTTATACGATCCTCGAACTTTGCCCATAGCTGATTAACCGTTCCCGGGTTCTTCGCGTCAATTGCTTCTGGTGTTAGTTCTGCGTGGAGCGGCTCGATGACGGCGATCACCTCGCCGGAACGCACTGCGACTTTAAGCACGCTCGCCAAGTCATCGGCGGCCGTAGTGAGACGGTGAAACTGGATGAAGCTCAGCGCATTGTTGCGCGCGATACTATTCCCGGGTGTCGGCGCGAGATCCGACAGTGAAGCCCGCAAGAAGGCGTCGACGTCGGCCTTGCGGGACGCTCCCCGATAGTCCGTGTGGTGATATAGGTCGCAGCGGCCGTCAGAACCTAGGTCTACTCTAAGTGATTGCATTCGGCACCTTGCCAGATCGCTTCATTCGTGACGGAGTCAACTTAGCAGATCGCAAGGCGCCTATGTTTTTGGGATGCTCGCGCCAATGAAAAAGCCGACCATCGCGGGTCGGCTTTCTCTTGTCGATAGCGGGGCTAGGAGTCGGACCTACCGATACTCGAGTCGGACATAGACAAGGGGGCGCTCCGGCTTCCCGTTTAGACGTTCTATTTTCGCGGAGAGGTGTCCCGTTGAGGCCCACTTTGCCACGCGGGCGCGAAGAGCCCGATTTACGTAACCAAGCGGTTTCCCATGATGGACGACAAAAAGGGCGTCGCGCTCAATCGGATTTTCGCGATCGACTGCGAACTCGACTTCGTCGCCAGCCGAAACATCGGACAGGTTGAGCCCGTGCACATGTCTCACACCGGCCAGTTCAGTGACATAGTCAAATGAGCCTGGCTGGTCGGGAAAATCCGGCACCACTGCAAAGCCATCACTGGGCAAAGCAGCTCCGGTGTATCCCAGCAAGGCAAGGTCTGACAGCGGAAAAGGATCGGGTAATCGATGCTTCGCAAGGAAGTCGCCGAAATCTTCCCGCCTACGTGGTGGCAGGCGTCGCGTGAACGCGTCGAGCACGCCGTGGCGATGCTCAACCGTGCTTGGTCTGAAGGCGGGATACCCGACAAAGCCACACTCAACCGCAGCCTTGTAATCGTCGGTCTCGGGCAGGTACCGTAATACGGTTCCCTCGTCGCTCGGAACGATCTCGGCGACGACTCGCCGCGTCCGCGCGTGCGGTTCGGAGATCGGCGGTTGCCAGGTCAGCAACAACCGGCTCGGCTCACGAATATAGGTAAGGCGGCTCATAACATATTTGCTCGCAGCAGCGCCAATCTGCGCGCTATCAGTCGGCGCACAAAATCAGCGCGTCCAATCGAAAGAGGTACATCCCCGCCGAGTTCAATGAGATCCTGCAGCAGCCTCGGCAATCCCGCTTCAAGCAAGTTTAGACGTTGGACGACAATCTCGCGCGTCCCGGGCCACACAGTTAGCGCGTGGCGAACCAGTTCAGCATGCTTGGCAGATGCAAAACCTTCCAGACGCGTTTTCCCCATGTGGTGCATGCCGCGCTCGATGTATCGGTCCACATCGCCCTCATTCCATCCTTGTACACGATCAATAAAGCGTTCGTGCCCCAAACTGGTTCCATTGTCGAAGAGAGGTGCAACGTGACAGATCACGGATACATCGTTCTCGACGGGAGAAAAAACGAATCCCCAGTTGTCCTGGTGGCGATCTGTGTTCCCGATCACGGCATCAAACACCAGCATATCGGCCAGCCACTGTCGCCAGTCGCCCTTCAACATTTTCCCGATGGCCATGGCACGCAGCAGCCCCGCCGCGTCGGTCAGGTTGTGCTGTTTGCCTTGTGTGCGCTCAAAATCCGGAACGATGGCTTGCAGAAAATCCCCCGCGTGTACAAAGCGTTGGTGATCGTCATAAAACCATTCGATCAGCGCAGCAGAGTACCCCGTTCCCGAATTAACAGCAGCGAAAGCCGGAGGCACCTCTAGCCCCATGCAGCATCCCACCCGGTACGCAATGACTTCGCCCCAGAACTGGTCGGGATAACTGCGCTTCGAGCGCTTAAACAGATACCGCTTCAACGGCACGAGGCATTCATCGATTTGCTCGCGCGGCGCGAACACTGCTTCTTTGGCTCGCGCGCCCTGCGGAAACACACCGAACTCGGCATCAGCGTCCCAATGTACAACGTCAATAATGTGCCGCTGTCGCTTCGGGATGATTGGCTGAATCATGTCTCGATGCCTTTGCAACAGACGCCCGCCGTCGCTCGAAGAAGTAGGAGGCGAGGATGCTATCAGACTTCGTCGAAGCCCCGTGCGAATGGTTTTCGCTGCCCGCCGGGAGCGGCTGGCGTCGGTATTTCTTCACAAATCGATTTCCTAACAATTACCTTTCAATTTCGTTGAAGGCTTTCCCATCAAGGGTTTTCGGGCAGCATGCAGCGCCAAACCGGCCACCCAAAACGCCATTTTTGGCGTTGCCGGACCGGCAACCACGTTGCGTTGCGCACACTCGCAAAACAGGCCAGTCACAAGCCAGTCAAACTAATCGCCTACTTTTGTGGCAAAAATCGACCGGTCCGGCATGTCGAAAATCGCTGCAAGCCTTGTGCAGAAAGGCTCCGAAAGGGTCATGCAAAAAACTCATGAAGTCGATTGTGAGTGTGACTGGCCCCCTTTCAGGACCGAAAATTACTTAAAGACCGCGCGTTGCAGCATTCCCCGCGCTGCGTCGGGCCTCCGGAAGGACCCGCGACCCCGCCGGGCTTGAAAAGGATCCTCCCAATCCCCCCGGACGCCGGTCGCGCGCCCATCGCGGGCGGGCCCCCGCGCGGCGAGATAGCGGCCACGCCCCACCTTTACGGAAACGCCCTCGGCTATCAACGGGACGCAACCGGCGGTAAATCCACCATCGCAACGACAGGCGTAAACTGTTCGCGGGATTACTGCGCGAGTGCCCGTTACCTCATGCAAAAACCCGCAGAGTCTGCGGCCGTAGTTTCGACTCACGGCGCGGCAGGCACAAAGCCCCGGCATTAGCCGGGGCTTTTTTATGGGTGCGTCGATCGTCCAGACCTATCAGTCAACCGTCATCGTGCAAAGGGTCGATGGCCGCCCCCTGATTTTTGCCGTACCTGTCCCACAACCCGCGTGCGCGCTCGGTGAATCTCTCGCTTGCCGGCTGGATCGGTTGTGCGACCGGCGCAAGTGCACTGGGCTCCTCCGCTCCCGTTTCCGCCCGATTCTTCCCGTATTTGTCCCACAGTTCCGCCGCCCGCGTGGCAAACGTCTGCCCTGCCGGCGCATCCGGGTTTCGGTGCCGGCCTCCGCCCGCCAGTATCGTCGCCGCGGCCTGTGGCGAAAGGCAGGGCGTCAAGGCAAGCTCCCGCGCCGTGTCCGGCTGGGCTGCGGCGTGCGGATGGTTCAGGATCGCAAAAATTCGTTCGCGTTCGGCGCGTGCTGCCGGGTGCTCTGACGGGGCGTATTGGGACGGCCCGCCCGTCAGCTCCAGCTGTGTCGGCGCTGTCTTGGCGGCGGCGCCCGACAGGCCGCGTGTCCGAGAAAGTGGATGTCCAATACTCACGATTTCTTCCTTTGAATGTTCAGGTGTAGGGGCGCTCCTTGCGCTCGCCAATACGGCCGTGCGTTACTGTTAGCGCCTCCGCGTCAATGATGCGAACGACACGGAGGCAATACCAAAGGCGGGCGATGGCAGGGCCGCCCTCGGGTCACATCTGGAGGCGTTAGCCTTCCTGCACCATTCCCGGATCGAGATTCAGCCGGATCGTTCGCGGCTCGCCCTCGGGCGGTGCATTCGGATCGCCGAACGCGTGGATCACTGTCGACTCCCTTCGGTTGCGTTCGTTCTTCGCCCGCGACGCCTCCTCCATTTCGGCCATTCGTCGCTGCGCGTACGTGGGCCCACGCGGAGCCGGTCGGACGACCGCGCCGACCGCCTCAAGCTCGCTGAAAAGCGCGTCGTAGTGCGACAGGACAGCCTTGTTGCCATAGGAGCCGAAATAGACTTCCGATTGAGCGCCCACTGCCGATCCGATCTTCAACTTTTTCGCGAACCGTTCGATCGAATAGTCGCTACCGTTGTTCGCTTCATCAAACTGGCGGAGCAACCGCGCCGCCGCGGCGCACCGAAACACCGCATCGGAAAGACTTTCTATCGCCGCGTTGACCTCCTGTTCGCACGCCGACATTTCGCCCTTGAGCGCCTCGTAGGCGGCGCGGTCGCGGGCATTCACAAGTTGGTCACGTTTTGCCCCCAGGGCGGTCAGCCGTTGTTCAATCAGTTCAGTCGCGCCCGTCGCAGCCTCGAGATTCAAGGCTTCGGCCTTGCCCGTTCGTTCGAGGCGCTTCAATTCTTCGTCAATGTCTGCCGTGTCCGGCGTCTGTTCATCAATGAACGCCTGAGCTGTAATCTGGCTACGCTGCGCCCGCAGTTCTTCAACGCGAGCCTTGTGCGCAGTTGCTGTCGCGATCGTCTCCTGCGCCCGCGTGAGCTTCGCCTTCGTGGTGGAAATTTCAACCGTGTTTTGTTGAATGGCCGCTTGTGCGGCCTGTACTGCACTCGTGTCCATACGTTTTCTCCAGTTAGTAGTGCTTACGGGGTACGTTATACGCCGGTTGGTCATCATCCGCGTGTGTGCGAATGGCTGAATTTCTAGTTCAAAGCGGACGCTATCTCCTGTTCAGGTTGGCATCGGTTGACGCGCCGCCGAAGCTCAAGCGCCCGCTTCTGGGAGCATCCCACATGCCGCCGGATGTCCGCGACCGTCGCTCGCACGCGACCGGCCAGCGCAGACAGGCTTATAGCGGTCGCTGTCGCGGTCGCCGCCAGTATCGCTGCAGCATTCCAGCGACGCGGGAATGCTGCAGCGTAGTCATCGCTTGCCTCCCCGCACCATTGCGTCAATCGCCACCGCGAGAACGGTCATAGCGGATTCGGACGCCTCACGCGCCTGCAGTTGAGGCGGTAGCGTGCCATCGCCTGGGCCGATGCGGTACAGGCGCTCGTGGCTCGTGCCAACAGAGGCGCAAACATGGATTTCGCCGGATTCGAGCCATTTCGATAGCACCGCCCGAACACTTCTCGGGCGCGCATCGATTACCGCCGCGATCTGCGCGGCCGTGCGGGCCCGGCCGTCCTTCATCAGCGCGCGTATCCAGTCGGGCAGCGTTCCGGGTTCACGCATCACGCCTCCGAGCATCAAAGCCGCCCATGCGCCACGTGCGCCGCTTGACGGCATCGCGCGCCGCCGCTTCGGCCCGCGCCTCGGCCAGTCGTCCTGTGAAGTAGTGCAGATCCGGCAGCAGCGCGGCGAGCGGGCCGCGCACAGCAGCGGTCAATACCTCGTCTCGGTACAACTGCGGCCAACCCTCCAGGCTTGATAACTCCTCGATCATGCCGACCAGCTCCGCGCGCATCCGGCGCACGTCATCCGCCGAAAGGTATGGGCCCCATGGGAGAAACACGCCCTTGTTTAGTTCGTTTTCAGCTTCCGCCTGAGTCACTGCGTCCATTGCCCATTTCGCCCGCAACTTGCGGGCAAGTATCGTGCAGGTCGTGGGGCTTGATTTCGCCGATTTCATCAAGCGCGAGCAGCGTATCGGTGTGCAGAGAGCCAGCCGCTTCGAGACCATTTGACGTCGACCGCCACGTGCGTTTGTAGGCGGGACTACCCCATGCCGAAAGCGACGCATACAGCGACGTACTCTTGCCGGTCGATGAATCGCTATAGAAGTGCAGGCCCGCGCCTTCCATGTTCAACAGTGCGAGTAGCGGACCAGCGAGCCCCGCGCTGATTGCGAGCATCAGTAGCGGATTGCCTTTCGCGAGCGCCGCGACGCCCGATTTCCACGCCTCGAACGTTCCCGCAATCCCGTACGGGGCGGTGCGTCCCATCGACTGAAACCAGATATCGTCAGCGCCGATAACCTCATCGGGTAGTACGAAAGCCTCCGCGCACCAGCCGGTCACTGTCGCGGCCCGCATCGTCTGTTCCGGATGCTGACCGGCAATGTAGCCCAGCACGCCGCCGCGGTTCTTGAGGTCGAACATGACACCCTCCGACAGCAGTACGCCGCGCGCTTCTCCGCCGTCGCCTGCCAGCATCGACATCGGCATCGACCATTTCTTCCAGCGCCCGGAAGGTGATACATACTCGAGCAGGCGACCATAGTCGCCATCCTGCGGGTTGCGCGTGATTGCGCGCACATAGAGCGGGGTCGAGATCCACTGATTTACGAGCGTGGGGCGCTCGTCACCCTTGCCGGGCTTGACCCCGTGGTAGTAGACACCTGGCTTGATGCGCTTGCCGTCGATTTCCAACTCGCTGCGGCAAACGCTCCAACATGGACGCTCGTCCATACCGGGGAATGTTGTCGGTTCCGGCATCGCAGCAGCACCCACGCACGCGCGTACCGCTTCGACCCCGCGCAGCGTGAGCAGGTCGTTAATGTCGGTGGCGCCCTCGGGCCGTTCTTCACCGAAGTCGGGCACCGCCAGCGCGCCGCCGACAGCGCGCGCGGCCTCTACCGCCTTGTCCGCGCCGTTGCCGATCTCGCCAAGAAGGAGGATGGCCGCCTCGGGGTGCGCGGCGCGCATCGCCTGCGCGACCTTTGAGAGATTGCCCGCGGACAGCGCCGCAACCGCCAGGTCATCCGGATACGCTTGTTGATGCGTCTGCGCGCTCCCGATTCCCTCGGCAATCGCGATGCGCTGTTGTCGCCCAGTCGGCGCGGATGCCAGCCAGCACCCACCCGATTTCACACCATTGGCCAGCGCCGATTTCCGCCCGTCGACGTCGATCATTTCCAGACTCGTTACCTGCCCATCCCGCTCGATGCGGGCAATCAGGATGCGCCCGGACAGTTCCTCGCCTGATTGCTTCGGACGGTAGCCTAACAGCGCATGCAGCCGTGGCGCGTCGATCTCGCGCAGCATCGGCGTGGCGTTGAGTCCCTTGCGCACGAGATACGGATGATCGTCGCGGGACGGCCCGGCCGCGCTCCAGATGGCGATAGCCAGCGTCGCGGCCTCGCGCTGCCGGGTCAACGTATTCGCCTCGCTTCGCACCGCCTGCGCCTTGCGCTGCGCGCGGCGTTGCTCCAGCACGGCTGCATCCACGACCGGCCCGGCGTGTGCAGCCGGTTCAAAGCCGTAATGGCTGGCAATCCCGTATAACGTGCCGATCCTGATTCCGCCGTCCGCGCGCAGCGATTTCCACGTGTCGCGGGCGTCCGTTGCTTCGTAGCACTCTGCGCCGCGACTCCAGGCGTCGAAAATGTCGAACCCGGCATCGCCGCACTCATGTTTGATCGCCGCGGCGATGCGCCACCACTGTTCACGCTCGATACCCGGCGGAATGACCGCTAGCGCAGCCTCGATCCGCTGTTGTTCGTCAATAATCGCGCTCACTCGTCGCCCTCCGTCAAGGTAGTGTCAAGGTTGGGGAATCTGCGTACCGAACAGGGCAACCAGGCCACCCGAAAGAAGTGGACCGATTCGTACTCCGCAAAGTCGTCACTCCATCCCGTGAGCATGGCGAAAAGTGCGTTTGCCAGTTCGTCCTCAATCCACCAAAGCTGTTCGGGGCATTCCCCGATCGACTTCACAAAGGTCTGATTGATTACGAGCAGTCCATTCGGCAAAAATCGCGTTTGACGGCACAGCTCAGCAAGCGTCAACTTTGCCGGCCGGGACAATCTGAGGTATGCGGGATCATCCGCGAACTGCGATTCGATGTTCATTACTTCGCTCATTGAGCCTCCTGCTGTGAGGAGTCCTCATTGCTATGTTTACGCAAAGACGCGTGCAGGTTCATGGTCGCCGCCGGGAATTCGGTATCGGGCGACTCCAGCCAGCACAGCAGCGTCCGCGCGGCTTTGATTGCTGCGGCGCGTGAGTGGTCGAAGCGCCCCTCGAAAGTGACGTGATAGATCCCGTTCGCGGCTGTCTCGATTACGATGCGTCCCGGCTCCACGGTGCGTTGCTCGGCCCAACGTCGCTCGCGACGAATGATGAGCGGGTTCGGGATGCACTTTGGACGGCGGCCGGGGCCGCGTGTCTGCCTCACCGGCTCCCGGTGGATATTCGGGTAGCGATCGGCGAGCATCAAAACGCTGGCGTGCTGTGTAGAGAGGTCAGGAGCCATGGCGTTCCGCTTCCAGCGTAAAGCGCTCAAAGTGCTCATGGGCTTCGTCGGCGGCCTGCTCCGCGATCCGCGCGCCGAGTTGCGCAACGGTGCGCTCTGGGGACAATTCGGGCATCCCGCCAGCCAGCATCAGGAACAGGCTGGAGAGCTCGTAAAGGCGACCGTGCATGTCCGCAAAGCGGTCGCCGGCATCGTCCACCAGTGCGAGCAATTCCTTGTCGTCGCGCGGTTCGAGTGGTGCAGCGCTGGCTTCAGTGGACATGGCTCTCCTCCATCTTGTCGAGGGTCGTAGCGAGCGCTTGCGCCAGCTCGAACAGGTGGAAAACGATTGTGCGAACCGGAAGGCTTTCTGTGGCGTCATCAGGCATCGCAGCGTGCAGCACTTCAGCGACGCTGCAAATTGTCCACGCCTGCATGGTGAGATCGAACTTATCCACGTGTCGCCTCCGCCACCACAAGTACAGCGTGAACACGATCGGCTTCGGCTTCGACGTTGGACAGCGCGCTTTCCGACAGCCAGCGCCCAAGGTTCGCCAGGTCAACAACTGTTTGAGCGGGAGAGTCAGCCAGCTTTTGAATGGCTGTGAACAGCGCGTTGGCATACGCGAACTGTTCAATGGCGACAGCACTTATATCGGCAATGCCGTTAGAGACTTCCTCGAAATGGGATTTCGCGCCGCCGGCCGGTTGCTGTTTCGTGCGGGTCGGGTTAGCCATGTGCCACCTCCATGCCGCGCACCAAGGTTGCACGGACGTCGCCCAGGCTATCTTCGAACAGGCCGAAAAGCGCGACTTGCGCGGTGGTTGACATGCCGGCGAATTGCTCAGCGACTTCCTCCAAACTCAACAGGCTGGCCAACGCCTGCAACTGGTCGACGCGGATAATGGCCTTGTCAGTCGCGTATGTGCTGCATGCGTCGTGTTTTGTGGTGAGTTCAGACATTACCGACCTCCGCGCGCTTGAGCTGCTTTTGCAGGAGGTTGCGGGCGAGCGCGACAAAGCGCGGGGCATCCTCGGCGTCGATCCGCAGTTCGCCGTAGCTCGTCTGAATCGTGAAGCCTCGTTCCATGTCCGGAACCTGCTTTGCCAGTGCGTAGCCGATGCGGTCGATTTCCTCATTCGTGAGGGCTGCGGGCGTAGTCGTGTTCTTACGCATGGCCGCCTCCGCTTACCGTGTAGGAGTACTTAGCGCTTTCGATACGACGAATTACGCCGGGATTATTTGCGGACATTTCCGCCAGCAAGCGCAGCGCGTCGCCGGTAATGTCGAGCGCGTCTTGATACGTCTCCGCGAGCGCGGCGGCGCGCAAGGCGTTGGTGATGATGGATTGAATTGGGGATTGCGCGCGGCGATCGCGGGCGCGGTGGGGCTCAGGTGGCGCGGTTATTCGGGTGTTTTCAGGTCGATCGTTGCGCCCACTTCGCGCATCAGCGTCAGCACGTGATCGACCTGCGCAGGAGAGAGCGCTACCAACGCGCAGGCCATAAACAGGTTCGCTGGTGGAATCCCCTGTTGTTTCGCTTCCTCCGCATACTCGCGCCAGCGACGTGCGCTCTTCAGGCCGAGAATGTTGGCCATCTGCGCGCCGGAAAAGCCGAGCTTCTCCTTCCATTGTTTCAGTTGCGCCACGGATGGCGGTTCGTAGAGCATGACGAGTCAATCCGATGCGCACGACGGCGCAAATATAGGGGTGCATAGTGTAGTTCCTTTCGGATGGCGGCCGCGCGGATGCGCTGCCCATGCGGGATAATGTAGGCGGATTCCGCCTATCCGTCAAGAGCCACACGCCGCCAACCGTCAATGAATTTTTCCGGGAAAGCATCAGTTGCCTCCCTGTGGCAGTTCGCGGCTGGCAAGCGTCAGCCCGCGCACAACCTCGGCGAGTTGATCCGGTCGAATGCTCACGCCGCTGCGCGATGGCTGATAGTCGCCGTTCTCGTCGGCGTACCAGACCCGCAAGTCGATGTATTCCTTGCCCTTGAATACCTTGTGCATGATGCGTAGGCGCTCGCGGGCGTTCTTCTGCAGATCCAGCACGGGCAGGTCGGATGCGATCATGCGTCACCTCCCGTCAGTTCCGTGCCGCCCAGCGAAAGTTGCGCCGGCATGCCGCCGAGCCTCAAGCGGTGGCGCTCGATCCGCGCGAAGTCTTCAGGTGTCGCGTTACCCGCCAGCAGGCGCTCACCGAATGCGGCTGCATCCGCGACCTGGGCGCACGTCATTTGCCGCGCGTGATTTACGCCGACATACAGGTTGAGCGATTCGTAGACCGTGTTGAACAGCAGCCCGTGACGCGCGACGATGGCGGCCACAATGGAAAGCAGCCCTTCGCGGTCGGGCGTCTCGCTACGCGCCTCTGGCGGCTTGTTCCAAGCCGTGGCACCGCCCCGCAGAATCCGGTTGATCGTTGCATCACACCAAACGGCAAAGCGGGTGTTCAACCAGCGAGCGAACGACACGGCGAGCTCTGGGCACAACCAGGTGCCGCTGTTACGCACGGCCCGAATAAGTGGGATTTCCTCACTTATTCCCAGCACCTCGCGGAGTACTCGCATGTACTCAACCGTAGAAGACAGGCGCAGCCAGTCCGTCGGGCGCTTGCTATATCGCTTCGCCGCATAGGTAGCGTTGAACCATCCGGAACTGTCGAAAGCCACGGCCCAGCCGTCGAAGTCCGCGACGATGACGCGCGCGCCGCCTGGCGCATCGGTCTGCACCGTGTTAACCTTGGTCCGGACCTCTGTTGTTTTTTGTGAGCTGCGCTTCGGCGTGGCTTTTTTTTCGTCCATCGCTCAAGCCTCCGCGGTGCTGGTGCTTGATGCCGATGCAGACGACGCGCCGCCATGCGTGCCGATGAGCAACGCACGCAGCTCGCCGACGTTCCAGCGGGTCGAGCCGCCGATTTTGATGGGCTTGGGGAGCGCGCCGCGCTTGGCGCGTTCCCAGACGGTGGAGACGTTACAACCGCAAAGGCCAGCGACAACGGTGTCACTGACACCGGCGGCGTTCGGGAGGCTGTCGAAGTTTTGAAAGGCGTGAGCGTCTGATTTTTTCATCGTATCGACTCGGAAACGCCCGGGATTGGGCGGGGTCGATATGGATTCTTTACCTCAATCAACGCTGGGATTAGCCTCTTTGCGAGCAGCCCCTAGGTCATGCGTGCAGACTACCTTGTTTTTTTCCAGGTTTTGACGTAGCCAAGCCGTGCATCAAAGCCCACAGGAACGATGCGACCTAGGTTCTCTGCGGCCCGCTCGTCGGTCAACTTATCGGCTTCATAGTGTTGTTTTAGCCACTCAATCGCATCATCGCGAAGGGCTCGATTCTCAGTGTGTCGCTTGTCTGCGGCGTTGCGCGCGCGCTCTGATATGATCGTTTGAGCCTTAGCGAGCGCTATCTCATGGATATGTCCACCGCTGATTTCAGGACTTTTTTTTTCTGTCTTGATCACGCCTTCGAGGGTGGCGGTTGTGTGCTGAGCCATAAGCAAGGCTTCCCACGCATCATCGCGAAAGCCGTCGTCTGCGAACCGCAACGCGTCGCCGATGTGCGCACATGCGAGCCGCACAAGCACAAAGCGTTGCTCTCGGCTATTTTCTTCGCCTGTCGTTTCGACGCTTTTGGCGTATTCGTCAAAGAACTGCCTCGCCGTCGGTTCTCCGTAATCGCGCGTCGTGTAAACGAACCCGTCAATGAAGTCTTGGAGGTCCATTACCACGCCAAGCTCATCCCAGATTTGATGAGCGGATACGATCAAGCTTCCGGCATTTTGATAAAGCCGGTCGTCGGGATTGTTGTGCTCTGGTCGTTCGATCATTCTTGCCTCGCCGCTCTATTGATCGGTATCACGTCGCCGCCTTCTATCCGCTTGGCGATGAATTCGGCCCAATCGGCCATCATCCGCCGGCGCTTCTCCAGCACGTCGCCGCGCCAGTACGCCGCTTCTGTCGCGTCGCCCTTGATGTGAGCAAGTGCCACCTCGGCCAGCTCGCGCGGATAGTTTGTGTACTCGCTTGCCCAGTCCCGGAACGTCGAGCGGAAACCGTGTGGCGTCGCCTCAAGGTCTTGTCGACGCATCAATTCCAGCAGTGACATATCGGACAGCGCGCGGCCCGATCGCGGGCTTGGGAATACCAGGTCAACGTCTTTCTTCCTCTCGATCGACTCCAGCAGGCGCACGGCGGCCGGCGAGAGCGGTACGCGGTGCTCTTTCTTCGCCTTCATTTTGTCGGCGGGCACAGACCAGACCTTTTTCTCCAGGTCGATTTCGGCCCACTCGGCAAAGCGTGCCTCGCCGGAGCGCGCCGCGGTCAATATCGAAAATTCCAGGCAGCGAGCGCTCACGCCCTCGGTCGAGCGCAGCGTCACCATGAATGCGCCCATCTGCACGATCGGCAGGGCGGGGTGATTGCGCACGCGCTTGGTCTTCTTCGGGGCAGATAGTAGCTTGTCGAGGTTGCCGCGCCACGCTGCCGGGTTCACGCCTTCATCGCGAAAACCTTTCACGCGCGCCCAATCGAGAATCGCCTCGATCCGACCGCGCAAGCGCGAGGCGGTCTCCGTCTTCGTCGTCCAAATTGGCTCAAGGATCTCCGTCACGTGCGCACGCGTGACGTGTCTGACCATCATCTTGCCGATGAGCGGGTATGCGTATTCCTCGAGTGTGTAGGTCCACTGGGCGCCGTGCTTGGAGTTGCGCCACTCCGGCTCTTTCGCCGTGATGAAGCGCTTCGCCGCTTGCTCGAACGTCATTTCAAGCGCCTGGCTCGCGCGTAGACGGCTCGCGGCCTCCTTCTTCTGCATGATCGGATCGACGCCGCGGGCGATGTCTTCGCGCACTGCCAGCGCCTTCGCTCGCGCCGCCGCGACGCCCATGCCAGATTCAGCGTAGGCGCCCAAGCCAATCTCGCGTCGCTTGCCGGCCACGGCGACGCGCAGCACCCATGACCGCGAGCTCTCGCTCGCGACTTTGAGATACAGGCCGTCCACGCCGCCCACAGGATGCTTTCCCAGCGTCGTTAATCGCTTCACGGCCAGCGGGCCGAGTTCCTTGGCTTTCTTTGGCATCGTTGCTCGTTATCGATCGGCGCACCGGCAGTCCACCATCTGGTCCACCAACGCTAGTCCACCATCCAGTCCACCATAAAATTTACGACTGAACGCGATTAATTGCAACGAAACCGGACGACTACATTTGGGAGTTTTGCGCTGAGAGCCTTAGCTGGTAAGGCTTTGCGCGATTGAATCGGATTGATCCGGACGGATTAAAACAAGCGTCCTGGCGGAGGCGGTGAGATTCGAACTCACGGAAGGATTGCTCCTTCGCCGGTTTTCAAGACCGGTGCCTTAAACCACTCGGCCACACCTCCAAGCCGCAAATTGTAACCTGAAAAGACCTCGTTGCGAGTCCGGCTGACCCGCCATCATTGCGGATCTTTCAGAAACAGCGCCTGCAAGTCGTTCAGGAACGCCTGCCCAAGCGGCGTCGGCGCGATCCGTTCGTGGTCGCGTGTGATCAGCTTGCGCTGTTCCGCTTCCTGCAACGCCGGCTCGATCGTCGTGATCGACAGGCCCGTGCGCTCGATGAACCGATGCACCGGAAATCCTTCTACCAGGCGCAGCGCGTTCAGCATGAACTCGAACGGCAGATCGCGCGGCCCGACCTCATGCTCTTCCTGCACGCTTGCACCAGCCCTGGCCTGCTCGATGAACGTGGTCGGATGTTTGTAGCGCGCCTGGCGCACGATGCGATTAGGAAACGAAAGCTTCGTATGCGCGCCCGCGCCGATGCCGAGATAGTCGCCGAAGCGCCAGTAGTTCAGATTGTGTTTGCTCTGCCGATGCGGCTGCGCATACGCGGACACCTCGTAGCGCCCGTAGCCGGCCTCGGCAGTGCGTTGATGAATCCAGTCCTGCATGTCTGCGGACGCGTCATCGTCGGGCAACGCGGGCGGAAACCTGGCGAATAGCGTATTCGGTTCGAGCGTCAGGTGATACAGCGACAGATGCGGCGGGGCAAACGACAACGCCGTTTCCACGTCGGCCTGACATTCGGCGAGCGTTTGCCTGGGCAGCGCGAACATCAGGTCGAGGTTGAAGTTGTCGAACGTGGTCGCGGCGACTTCGACCGCGTGGCGTGCCTGCGCCGCGTCGTGAATGCGGCCGAGCGCCTTCAGATGCGTTTCGTTGAAACTCTGGATGCCCACCGACAGCCGGTTCACGCCGCTCGCGCGAAACTGCGCGAACTTGTCGGCTTCGAACGTGCCGGGGTTCGCTTCGAGCGTGATTTCCGCGTCGGCGTCGAGCGGCAGTAGCGCGCGTATATCCGACAGCATCCGATCGAGCCCCGCCGCCGACAGCAAACTAGGCGTGCCCCCGCCGATGAACACCGTATGCACCTGGCGGCCCCAGATCAGCGGCAAGGCCATTTCCAGGTCGGCGCGCAACGCGGCGAGGTAGTCGTTCTCCGGGAACGTCTCGCCTTTCCACTCGTGCGAATTGAAGTCGCAGTAGGGGCACTTGCGCACGCACCACGGGAAATGCACGTACAGCGCAAGTGGCGGCAGCGACGTCAAACGGATGCTGCCCGGCGACGTGAACGCACTGACGACACCCTTGCCGATGTCCGCCGGCGTCGATCGGATCGGAATCACGCTTCCTCCGACAGACGCGCGAGCAGTTGCCGCAGCGCGATCGCGCGATGGCTGCTCGCGTTCTTGACCGCCGGCTCGAGTTCGGCGGCGCTCGCGTTCAGCGACGGCAGATAGAAGTACGGGTCGTAACCGAAGCCATGCTCGCCGCGCGGCGCGTTCAGGATTTCGCCGTGCCAGCGGCCTTCGGCGATCAGCGGTTCGGGATCGTCCGCGTGACGCACGAGTGCGAGCACGCAGTAGTAATAGCCGCGGCGGTCGTTCACGTCCCGCAGTTCGTCGACGAGGCGCGCGTTGTTCGCCGCGTCGCTTTTCTCGCCGCCGGCGATTTGCGCGAAGCGGGCCGAGTAGACGCCCGGCGCGCCGCGCAGCGCGCGCACGCAAAGGCCCGAGTCGTCGGCGAGCGCGGGCAGGCCGGTGAGCCGCGCAGCGTGACGGGCCTTCGTCAGCGCGTTTTCGACGAAGGTGGGATGCGGTTCTTCCGCTTCCGGCACGTTGAGCTCACCTTGCGCGATCAACTCGATGCCGGCCGCGCCAAGCAGCGCCGCAAATTCGCGCAGCTTGCCCGCGTTGTTCGACGCGAGCACGACCTTTTTCAGCGGCATTCCCGACGTTACGCCGTGAGCATTGTTCCCGCCACCGTCCTGACGAACCTCATTCACTGCTGCACTCCCAGCGCCTCTTTCTGCTTCGCGATCAGCGTGCTGATGCCGTCGCTCGCGAGATCGAGCAGCGCATTCATTTCTTCGCGCGAGAACGGCACACCTTCCGCGGTGCCCTGAATTTCGACGAAGCCGCCCGCCCCCGTCATTACGACGTTCATGTCGGTGTCGCACTGCGAGTCTTCGTCGTAGTCGAGGTCGAGCACCGGCACGCCGTCGTACACGCCGACCGAAATCGCGGCGACGTAATCCAGGATCGGCGAGCTTTCGATGCGGCCCGTAGCAAGCAATCTGGCGACCGCATCATGCGCGGCGACGAACGCGCCGGTAATGCTCGCGGTGCGTGTGCCGCCATCGGCCTGGATCACGTCGCAGTCGAGATTGAGCGTGCGCGCGCCGAGCTTCTCGAGATCGAACACCGAGCGCAGCGCGCGGCCGATCAGCCGCTGGATTTCCTGCGTGCGGCCGGTTTGTTTGCCGCGCGCGGCTTCACGGTCGCTGCGGGTATGCGTGGCGCGCGGCAGCATGCCGTATTCGGCGGTGAGCCAGCCCTGGCCGCGATCGCGCAGAAACGGCGGTACGCTCTCGCTGACGCTCGCGGTGCAGATCACCTTGGTGTCGCCGAATTCGACCAGCACCGAGCCCTCCGCATGCTTCGTGTAGTGACGCGTGATGCGCACGTCGCGCAACTGGTGGGGCTGGCGGCCGCTGGGGCGTTGGGTGTCGTTGCTCATGTCGGAATGGGTCGGGATGGGCTGGAGGAGGGCGGAGGAAAAACACTAATTTTACCGCCGATCGGATAGGGCGGTTGCCCATACGGATGGCTGCGACAAAAATGGGATAATGCCGATTCCCCGCCCCGCGTCTCGTACACGCCGGGCGATCCGCTTCTCAGGCCATCGTCTACCGCATGGCCCCAATCGCGAGAAATACGATGATCTACAGCATGACTGGCTATGCGAGCGCCACGCGCGAACTCGTGGCAGCCTCGGGCACGGGTGGCGTCAGCGTGTCGGTCGAATTGCGCACGGTGAACTCGCGCTTTCTTGATCTGAACTTCCGCATGCCGGAAGACGTGCGCGTCGTCGAACCGACGCTGCGCGAGATGCTGATGAACAAGCTGTCGCGCGGCAAGGTCGACATTCGCGTGAATCTGCAGCGCAGCGAGCAGTCGGCGAACGCGGGCGCGCTCAACCGCGACGCGCTCGCGCAACTCGCGCAGCTGGAACGCACGGTGCTCGGCACGTTTCCTGAAGCCGGCCGTCTGCGCACCGGCGAAATTCTGCGCTGGCCGGGCGTGCTCGCCGAAAGCGGCATCGCGCCCGAGACGCTGCGCGAAGCGGTGCTCGGATGCGGCAAGCAGGCGATCGCGGACCTGATCGACGTGCGCGCGCGTGAAGGCGCGCAACTCGCGACGATGCTGCTCGCCAACGTCACCGAAATGGAGACGATCGTCGTGAAGATCACCCCGCTCGTGCCCGAGCTGATTGCGCGACATCAGCAGAAAATCGTCGAGCGTCTGCAGGAAGCGCTCGGCATCGCCGCGCCGGATGCGGCCGTGACGATCGTGTCGCGCGAAGAGATCAACGAGCGGATTCGCCAGGAAGTGACGATGTACGGCATTCGCATCGACATCGCCGAAGAGCTGTCGCGCCTCACCGCGCACCTGAACGAAACGCGTCACGTGATCGAGAAGGGCGGCAAGGTCGGCAAGCGGCTCGACTTCATGATGCAGGAGCTGAACCGCGAAGCGAACACGCTCGGTTCGAAGGCGGCGGCGAAGGAACTCGCGGATTCGTCGATGACGCTGAAGCTCTTGATCGAACAGATGCGCGAGCAGGTACAGAATCTCGAATAAGGCTGGAGCACCACACATCATGACCGACCACCATCCACGCGAAACCGGCGCGGCGCGCCATTCGTACGCCGGCGCTTATCCCGGCAACCTGTTCATGGTCGTCGCGCCGTCGGGCGCGGGCAAGTCGACGCTCGTGAACGCGTTGCTCGCGAGCGACGACGCGATCCGTCTGTCGATCTCCTACACGACGCGCCCGCCGCGTCCGAAGGAGCAGGACGGCGAGCACTATCACTTCACGAGCGTCGAAGATTTCATGCAGCGTCACGACGCGGGCGAGTTTCTCGAAAGCGCGGAAGTGCACGGCAACTATTACGGCACGTCGCGCGTGTGGATCGAGGAGCAGATGAAAAACGGCCATGACGTGCTGCTCGAAATCGACTGGCAGGGTGCGCAGCAGGTGAAGAAGCAATTCAACAACGCGGTGGAGATTTTCATTCTGCCGCCGTCGCTCGAAGCGCTCGAAGAGCGTCTGAAAAAGCGCGGCCAGGACCAGCCGAACGTAATCACGCGACGCTTGCTCGCGGCGGGCGGCGAGATCGCGCACGCGGCCGAAGCGGAGTACGTCGTGATCAACGAGAACTTCGATCGCGCGCTGGCGGAGTTGCAGTGCCTCGTCGGCGCGACGCGCTCGCGCTTCGCGTCGCAGTACGCGCGTCACACGCAGCTTTTCATGCAGCTCGGCATCCACCTGCCGCACGCGTGAGCGCGGCGTGGTGTCAAGCACATAAGGTAGAATGAGCAACATACTGAGAAGGAACCCAACATGGCCCGCATTACCGTCGAAGACTGCCTCAAACAGATCCCGAACCGTTTCGAACTCGCGCTTGCCGCAACCTATCGCGCGCGTCAGCTCGCTCAAGGCCACACGCCGAAAATCGAAAGCCGCGACAAGCCCACCGTCCTCGCGCTGCGTGAAATCGCATCGGGTCAGGTCGGCGTCGAAATGCTGAAGAAGGTGCCGGTCTAAGGCCCACGGATTTTCGTTTTCGACTTGCCGGTATTCGCCACACCGGATTGCTCAACGTGCAGAACTGCGTCCAACCCTGACCGCTACCGGAGGCGACCATGAGTGCTACCCCGCCCACCGCCACGGAAGCGGAGCACGACACCGACTCGCCGTCCTCTGCACGCAAGTACATCGACGCGGTCCTCGAGCAATCGTTTCGCCATCTGTTCGGGCCGACCGCCACGCCGGAGCAGCCGCGCCGGCATGACGTCGTCTCCATCGCCAATCTGACGTCTGCGCTGTCCGGCTATCTGCAGCCGGAAGAGATCAAGGACATCAAGGCGGCGTTCCACTTCGGCGACGAAGCCCACCTCGGCCAGTATCGCCAGAGCGGCGAGCCCTACATCACGCATCCGGTCGCCGTCGCGGAAATCTGCGCGGGCTGGAATCTCGACGCCCAGGCGATCATGGCGGCGCTGCTGCACGACGTGATGGAAGACCAGGGCGTGACCAAGGCGGAGCTCGCCGAGCGCTTCGGCGCGAAGGTCGCGGAGCTGGTCGACGGGTTGTCCAAGCTGGACAAGATGGAGTTTCGCAATCGCGAGGAAGCGCAAGCGGAGAACTTCCGCAAGATGCTGCTCGCGATGGCGCGCGACGTGCGCGTAATCCTCGTGAAGCTCGCCGACCGGCTGCACAACATGCGCACGCTCGGCGCGGTGCCGTCGGAGAAACGTCGCCGTGTCGCGCGCGAAACGCTAGACATTTACGCGCCGATCGCTCACCGGCTCGGCCTGAATAATACCTATCGCGAGCTGCAGGACCTGAGTTTCGCGAACTTCAACCCGCACCGTTACGCGACACTCGAAAAAGCCGTGAAGGCGGCGCGCGGCAATCGTCGCGAGGTGGTCGGCAAGATTCTCGAATCGGTGCAGCGCGCGATTGCGGACGCGAAGCTCGACGCCGAAGTCTCCGGTCGCGAGAAAACCATCTTCAGCATTTACAAGAAGATGCGCGACAAGCAGCTGTCGTTTTCGCAGGTGCTCGACGTGTATGGTTTTCGCGTGGTCGTCGAGAGCGCGCTCGAGTGTTATACCTGCATCGGCGCGTTGCATGCGCTCTTCAAGCCTGTTCCGGGCAAGTTCAAGGATTACATCGCGATCCCGAAGGTGAACGGCTATCAGTCGCTGCACACCACGCTCGTCGGCCCGTTCGGCGCACCGATCGAGTTTCAGGTGCGCACGCGCAAGATGCACGAGATCGCCGAGGCGGGCGTCGCCGCGCACTGGCTGTACAAGAACGGCAGCGCGGATCTGAACGACGTGCAGATGCGTGCGCACCAGTGGCTGAAGTCGCTGCTCGACATTCAGAGCGAAGCGGGCGATTCGAGCGAATTCCTCGAGCACGTGAAGATCGACCTGTTCCCGGATGCGGTCTACGTGTTCACGCCGAAGTCGAAGATCATGGCGCTGCCGCGCGGCGCCACCGCGCTCGACTTCGCGTACTCGATCCACAGCGACCTCGGCAACCAGTGCGTCGCGGTGAAGATCAACAACGAGCTGTTGCCGTTGCGTACCGAGCTGAAGAGCGGCGACATCGTCGAAGTCATCACGGCGCCGTATTCGAAGCCGAACCCCGCATGGCTCGGCTTCGTGCGCAGCGGCAAGGCGCGCTCGGCGATCCGTCATTATCTGAAGACGATGCGTCTGAACGAGTCGGTGCAGCTCGGCGAGCGTCTCGTCGATCAGGCGTTGAAGGGCTATGGCCTTGCGCTATCGGATGTGACGCCGGAGGCGTGGGAAAAGCTCGTACAGTGGACGGGCAACAAGAACCGTCAGGAAATTTTCGCGGACATCGGTCTCGGCCGGCGGGTCGCCGCGGTGATGGCCAAGCGCATCGAAGTGCTGATGAGCGGGCGCGACGCCGACGACGACGGCTCGCGCTCCGAGTCCGGTTCGACGCCGCACGCGCCGCCGGTCGTCATCACCGGTACCGAGGGCATGTCGGTGCAGCTGTCCGCGTGTTGCCGTCCGATTCCGGGCGACGACATCATGGGCTATATCGGCATCGGTCTCGGCATGGCGATTCATACCACCGACTGCCGCGTCGCGCAGCGTATCCACCGACGCGATCCGGGCCGCTGGATCGACGTCGCGTGGGCGCCGCAGCCGGGGCGGCTGTTCGATGTCGCGGTCAAGGTGCTGGTCAAGAACACCAAGGGCGTGTTCGCCCGCGTAGCGGCCGACATCACATCGGCGGACGCGAACATCGTCCATATCGCGATGGACGAAGATCTGTCGCAGGAATCCACGATTCTGCGCTTCGTGATCCAGGTCAGCGACCGGGTGCATCTGGCCAACGTGATGCGGCGCGTGCGCACGAATCCCGATGTGATGCGCATCACGCGTGAGCGGCCGAGCGAAGAGGGGCATCACCGCCACGACGGCGGCATGCGCATCGACCGCGAGCGCGCGGATTATTGAACGGCTTCCGGCTGGGCGTCGGCGCGGCTTGGACTGGCGCTTCACGCCAGTCAGGCATCTTTCGTGCGGCGGCTCAGGATACAACTCAAGGCAGGTCTCACCTGAACTCCAGGGGGAACGCAGATGAACGTGTCCGACCTTGCTGGCGTGGCGCTCGATTACTGGGTGGCGCGCAGCCTGCACGACTTCGTGCGCGAAATCTACTTTACCGATAGTGGCGAGACTGTTGCGATCCGCGGCAACGATCGTGGTCGTCCGTGGGACGGGCGTTTCACGCCTTCCGCATCATGGGAGGCGGCTGCCGTTGTGCTCGAGCGCGCGATGCGGCTCGACGTGCGCGAGCAGAGCGATAAAGGCGCGGTATGCGTCGCTGAGTTCAAGGGCGGGCAGCGAGCCTCGGAGGGAACGGGCGACTCGCTGCGCATTGCTTTGCTGCGGGCGTTTGTCGTGAGCCGTTTCGGCGATACCGTCGACGACGTGCTGCGCGAGCGCCAGACACTGACCGGCATGCGGACCGACAGGATCAGCGAGCAAACGGTGGGCGGGGTCGTCGAGGACTTGCCGCACCCGGATGGGCAAATTGGGGATATCCAGTCGCCGCCGCGATGAGTTGCTGGCGCACGGGCACGGCATGGTGCGCCAGAAAAAACAAAGGGCCTTCCGGTTGGAAGGCCCTTCATAGGTGGTGCGGCTGGCAGGATTCGAACCCACGACCCCTTGGTTCGTAGCCAAGTACTCTATCCAACTGAGCTACAGCCGCACGCAAAACGGTGATGCTTAGTATAAAAACTGATGAAACCTGAGAGCTCCCTGTAAGGGCGCTCTCGAATAAGGTGGTGCGGCTGGCAGGATTCGAACCCACGACCCCTTGGTTCGTAGCCAAGTACTCTATCCAACTGAGCTACAGCCGCACACAGAAACGAGATTATAGCCAACAGATTTGAAAAACGGAAGCCCATCACGGCGATTTGTGTCGCCGGCCCGATCGTGTAACCTTTTATGAGATTGTTGCTAGTTGCTGTTAATGGATGATTTTATGAACAAGGCCTTTGTCAAAGAGTCGAGCGAAGACAACGATGACGATCTCGACATCGCCCAGCCCGACGTGCCCGCAGGCACCAAAAACTACATGACTCCCGCCGGTCATCGGCGTATGCGTGATGAATTGCTGCATCTGATCGACGTCGAGCGGCCCGAGGTTGTCAAGCTGGTGTCGTGGGCGGCGTCGAACGGCGACCGCTCGGAGAATGGCGACTACATCTACGGCAAACGCCGTCTGCGGGAAATCGACCGGCGCATCCGTTTTCTGACCAAGCGGCTCGATCTAGCCGAGGTTGTCGATAGCAGCCGGCAGGAAAACGTCGACCAGGTGTTTTTCGGCGCGACGGTCGACTATGCGACCGAGGACGGCGAAGAGCATCAGGTGACGATCGTCGGTGTCGACGAGGTCGACCTGGACATCGGGCACGTAAGCTGGATTTCGCCCATTGCGCGTGCGCTGCTAAAGGCTAAAGTCGGCGATACGGTCACGCTGTTCACGCCGGCCGGTCCGCAGTCGATCGACATTCTCGACGTCAAGTATCCGCTGCCTGATAGCGGCCGCTAGGCCTCTGGCGAGGACGTGGGCTCACGTGCACGCACGCAGGCCTGCGCACAAAGCGGCAAAAACCCACGTCGGCACGGAGATAAAAAAGGCGCCGCGAACGGCGCCTTCTCTACTGCCAGTCCTTGCGCAGTGCTTAGAAGCGGTGACGCAGACCTGCGGTCACAGCGACTTGCTTGTTGTTGCCCGAAGCACCGCCCACGCCATTGATGTAGGCGTTAACGATCGAGTCTTCGTTTGCTGCCTGATACACGCCTTGCAGATACACGTCGGTACGCTTGGACAATGCGTACGCGGTTTGCAGGTTGACTTGGTTCCAGTGCACGTGCGAGCTGGAGAGGTTGGCGCGGGTGTACGTGTACGCGCCAGCGATGCTGATTGCCGGCGTCAGCGCGTAACGGGCGTTGGCTTCAAAGTTCTGGAACTGAGCGCTGTTGGTCGGGAAGCCGACGCCGCCCGTTATGCCCGATGCGGCCGCGCTGATACCTGCCAAGCCATGCAGGTTCGTCTGCGAGTACACGAGGCCGACCGTTGCCGGGCCGAACGCGTAGTTGGCGCCTGCGCCCCACGTTTGCTGACGCTGAGCGAAGAACGTGTTGTCGCCCGACACCGCGCCACCCGAGTTGAACGCAGCGGCTGCGCTGTTCGCGCCATTGCTGTTCAGTTGCATGTACGCAGCGGCAACGTTCAGGCCGCCCCAGTTATACGACGCGCCCGCACTGTAAGCGCGGTTGTTGGCGAAGCCGGCAGCCTGGTTCGAGAAGCCGTACAAGCCGCCAAACTTGAAGCCGCCATAGTTCGCGCTCTGGAATTTGGCCGAATTGTTGATACGGAACGAGTTGTTCAAGTTGTCGTTGTCGAACGGGTGCGCGAACTGCGTGCCGCCGTACTGCGTGCCGGTCAGTGCCAGCGGGCCGACATAGTCGACCATGCTGTCGTATTGACGGCCGAGGGTCACGGCACCGAACTGGTCGCTCGACAGACCGACGAAGGCCTGACGGCCGAACAGACGGCTGTTCTGCTTGAGCGTGCCGTCATTGATGCCGAAGCCGTTCTCCAACGTGAAGATGGCCTTCAGACCGCCGCCCAGATCTTCAGCGCCACGCAGCCCGAAACGGCTGCCGTTCACCGAGCCGCTCGTCATCGCCACGTTGGCGCCGTGCTGGTTACTACTCGGATTCGGATGCTGGTTGTTCGTATAAGTGATTCCGGCGTCGATCAGGCCATATAGGGTGACGCTACTTTGCGCGTGCGCTGCCGTTACGAAAACGCCCGACAGGGCAGCGACCATGAGTGTCTTCTTCATTGATATAACTCCGAGAGCGAGAGAGGTATAAAACCCTGGCTTAGGAGACCTTCACGCGAGCGCTGCGAGAAGCGGAATCCGCGTGAGAAGCGCGTTGACCAGATCCGCGCCGGTTTCCGATTAGGCAGAGTGTAGAGAGACACTTCCGGGAGTTGGCGTTCCGATTCGCGCAATAAAGTATTACGCGAGGAGAAACGATCGTTAATCGCCATTCGAGCCTTATGGATAAAGGCTTTGCGCCGACTGGGCGGATTCGGCGTCTGAATTTTCCTAAAGCGCGTTGCTGATTCGCGACACCGAACGATGCGGAAAAACAACGGGAAGAAATGCGGGAAAACGATTGTTGTTGTGGCGGCAATAGACGATTGTTAATTGTGTGAATAATCGAACTTGCATATGACCGCTATACTGTAATTTCTGCTTTCCGAAGCAGACTTTTTCGTTGACGAAAAAGATCTCCAAACCTTTGTCAGCGCGACCTTCCAGTCGCGCTTTTTTTATGGCGGACGAGTTTCGCGAATGTCTCTAATGAGCGGGCGCAGCACCTTCCGCGTCGTCCCAGTCCGCCTGCGCAGGCACGCTCCAGTCTTCCATCACATAACGGCGCGCATCCATTGGCGAGGAGAGCAGGTTTTGCCAGTGGTCTCCGTGCCACATCGGATCGAAGTCGAAAACGGTGCATGGATCCCCGGTCTGTGCGGGCTGGTCTGATATGACCTTTGCGTGCGAATGAGTGAGCCAGGTGAACAGACGGTGAATTTCCTTGGACAGCATGGCAACCTCCTGAAGCGCATCGCTACAACTGACTTCCATCATGCGAGTGAGGCGGCGCCGCAACAAGTCGGACAAACACTTACGCAAAGATAGACTTTGTTACATTCGTAGTGCATATTTTCGCAAATTTTCCCGTTTGCGGACTCGGATTATTTTCGTTCAGGTAAATTTGACGCGCCGACCTATATCCGTGTAGTTTGAAGTCTTATCTTTTTATACGCTAAACGCATATGAAAAGTATACTTGACGGTCATTCTCTGTTCCCCGTATAACGGCAAAGCCGAACTTGATTGGCTGTTTCTGTCTTGATCAGATTTCTGCCTTGATCAGATATAGGCAATTGAATCGGGGTTGGATCGATTCAAGGGCAACGCCCGCTTTGGATAAATCACAGAGGGAAAACAGGAAATGGAAACTGGTGTCGTCAAATGGTTCAACGATGCTAAGGGTTTTGGCTTCATCACGTCGGACGTGGGTGGCGAGGATCTGTTCGCGCACTTTTCGGAGATCCGCAGCGAGGGCTTCAAGTCGTTGAAGGAAAATCAGCGCGTGTCTTTTGAAGTCAAGACCAGCCCGAAGGGCAAGCAGGCGGCCAACATTCAGCCGCTGTAAATGCGCTGGGCTGGGCGCGCCGCCCGCGCAGTCGGGAGCGAAAAACCCTCGCCGTCGCGCGAGGGTTTTTATTTTTATCTAGATGTCTCCCAGGTCGGATCTTCGGTAACTGCATGGTTCAACACTACGCATTATTGTGGGAAGATAATCCATTGAAACGAATTGACTACGTCTGGATTAATGGTCTGGTTTAAGCGTCTGCGGGATTTCAGCGCAAAATCGACGGCCCATGCCGACGCAGCTTCCAGCTGCGCACGCGGCGGGGTCTGGATGCGCAACGTCCAACTGGTGCATACTTGCCGCAAATTCATGCGCCCGAATCCCTTGCCCCATGTCTGAACTGCTTTCGCCGGAACCGGCACTCGATGCACCCATCGTTTTCGTAGATCTCGAAACGACCGGCGGCTCCACGAGCGAGCACCGCATTACTGAGGTTGGCGTCGTCGAAGTCGGGCTGGCCGGCGTCTCGCGCTGGAGCAGCCTGATCGACCCGCAGCAGCCGATTCCGTCGTTCATCCAACAGCTGACCGGCATCACGAACGACATGGTGCGCGGCGCACCGACGTTCGAGTCGATCGCGCCCGCGTTGTTCGAGCGTTTGAACGGCAAGCTGTTCGTCGCGCACAACGCGAGTTTCGATCGCGGATTTTTACGCAGCGAATTTCGTCGCGCGGGAATCGCGTTCGATCCGGACGTGCTGTGCACGGTGCGGCTGTCGCGCGCGCTGTTTCCCGGCGAAAAGCGCCACGGTCTCGATGCGCTGGTCGAACGCCATGCGCTGGTGCCGTCCGACCGCCACCGCGCGCTCGCCGATGCCGATCTGATCTGGCAGTTCTGGCAGCGTCTGCCGACGCTCGTGCCGCTGGAAGCGCTGCGCGCGCAGATCGAGCGCACGACGCGTCGCTACCGGCTCGCCGGCGACATCACCGAAGATTTGCTCGACACCGCGCCGGCTGGCTGTGGCGTGTATGCGTTTTATGGCGAAGACGATGCGCCGCTGTATGTCGGTCGCAGCGTGCGCGTGCGTCAGCGGCTGCGCTCGCATCTGACTGGCGAGCGGCGCTCGTCGAAGGATATGCGGCTAGCGCAGCTCGTGCGACGCGTCGAATGGCGCGCGACTGGCGGAGAGCTCGGCGCGATGCTCGCGGAGGCGCAGTGGATCGCAACGCTGCGGCCGGGCCACAACCGCTTGCCGCGCGTGACGAAGAGCGATCCCGCGAACGCGCCGTGGCCGTTCGAGGGGCCCATCGTGTTCGAGGAGCGTGAGGACGCGCAGGGTATCTTCCACGTGGTCGATCGCTGGCGCTACCTCGGACACGCGCCGTCGCTCGTCGCGGCGGCGCAGCTGCATGCGTCGACGCTGGCTGGGTCGTTCGAACTCCCGACGTACCGTATCCTGCAAAGCCATCTGGCGCGAGGCCTGCGCGTGATGCCGTTGAGCGTGGCGCGTGACAGCCCTGAGTCGAGCATCGTCGCGTGACACTTATGCGACGTGCGCGCGCCGTGGCGTTACCGGAATCAGCCGGTGGCGCCGACTCCGCCCGTCTCGCACACGTGACCTAGTGCGTGCGTCAACGCGCTCGAATGCGCAGAGTCATAGCGCGTCAGCGCCTTCCAGTTAGCCAGCGACTGCGCGACCCGGGACGGACAATCGTCCGCCGCGCGCAGCGGCTGCACGCGGGCCAGACTCGCCATCAACGATTGTGTCAGCTTGTCGAGCTGCGGTCGGGTGCTGGTTGCGAGATCGGGTGCGGGACCTTGCGGTGGCTGGGTGCGACGCCAGTTCGCGAAGAGCGCGTTCTGCACGTCTTTGCTCGCATCGATCTGATCCTGGAAGAACGCGCGGGCGAACGCCGGGTCGACGTTTGCCGCCGCGGCGCGCTTTTCCACCTCGGCCAGCAGCGCGTTTTCACGCGGCGTATCGGTGATCGGCTGGTGGTTCGCCCACTTCCAGCGTGCGACCGGTTCCGCGAGTGCAAGGCGCTGCGAAACCAGCGCGATCAGGCTCGTGAGCGCGGTGTCGTCACCGTCGGCGAGGGCGGGGGCCGGCGAGAAGGCGAAGGCGGCGGCGATGACGAGCGCGCATGACGCGCCGAAGCGATGCAAATGATTCATGAGGTGGACGTGGCCGGGCGGCCGTTGACGGAAAAACAGAAGAATAAATGATGCGCCGCAAACTGCGAGCGCCGGGCTGATTCAACGGATCGTCAGGGGAAGTGGGCGAGAGAAGGACGCGCGTGTGCACGCGCTCGAGCCGCGTGGCCCAGTGCAACTGCTGTACTCAGGCGAACTGAACCACCGTCATAACGGAGATGTCGGACGCGTAATGAGGGCGCGAATCTTCGCCGCGCGTGAAATCAACGAGCGCGAATGCTGCGCCGCGCCAAGGGACCGTTACTTCGGATCGCACGACTTGCGTTGTTCGTCAAAGAAAGCGCGCACATGCTCGGGCAGCTCGGCTCCCAAAAACTCGACGGCCACAGGTTCCGGATCCGGGTAAAGAACTTTGTCCGGGGTCGGAATCTTCGGTGGTTTGGCATCCATGATCTTTCTCCTTTGCGAATCGATTATCGGCCTCGTTCCCTGCATCGCACCAGTGTCCGATGCGACTCATACACACTCTGTTGCTTTAACGGCACAAGCCGACACACCAGCGGAGGGATTGAATAAAATTTATCGTCTGACTATCGCCTGCGTTTCGCGGTCTGCTTGATCCGCTTAATTGCCAGCGCGAAATCATCTCTTTCCCGCTCCTTCTGCCGGTCCCTCTCGAGCCTTGCTCAGCCTAGGCTTCAGCACGATCGATCGATATTGTCGCTGCGCTGCATCTAACGTTTTCGCATGACCAAAACGTGACAGACTTGTGCATTGCCGCATCGACAGATTTTTCGCTTTTCCTGAACTGAACGTACGCAATTTGCCGATTGCATAACCCGCAGTCTAATTCTTTGTAAACGACCCATTCCCCATCGCGTTGACCGCGCAAAACACTATTTAAAGATTTTGTCGTAATCAACTGACTGACAGGGGTTGGCAAACGCATTCCCGCATTGCTGTGACAAAAGGACCTCATGTGGTGACAAGTCATGCGCAGCGCACCGGGCCACCTATGATTGAAGCGACTACTGATGGCTCGACGTGCGCTGGCAGACGGACACGCGAGGCGCAGCGCGGATGATGACGTTCTTCATGTTCGGGGAGAGGTCGCGATGGAAAACGCTGTCTACTGGAACGGACGTCAGGTTGGCATCGAATGCGCCGGCAGGATCCTGTGGTTCGCGTCGGCACCCGCGCAAGCGATAGCCGCATACGGCGCGCCACGCCAGCAGCCGAGCGCACAGGCCGATACCGTCGTTGCGCGCAACCTCGCGATGCCACGGTCGTACGACCCGCTCCACGTTCCCGACCAGGCTGGCCATGCGTTGCGCCACGACGTCGCGCCGGACGCGGCGCAACGCTGACCGCAAACGGCCGTATCGGGCCCGAAGCGACTCGTCGGCGCACCCCCGAGATCTTACCGATCAAGTGGGCTGTTAGCGCACACACCGCGTTGCGGCGAACTTATACGATGCAATTGCCGTGCTGCCGTCGGCCTCTCACCCGTTGTCGGGCGAACCGGCAACCACACCCGCATCAGTCTGCAAACAGCCGATACCGAAGGCTGGCTGCGCGAGGAGGGTAAGCCTGTCTCGCAACATCGTTGCGTCAACACTATTTGCCGCTGGGAGCCGCGCATCGCGTGGCCGCACCTCTTTTACCTGGCGCTGCGTCGTGCTCACTTGCGTGCCAGGCAATTCAATGGGAAAGATCTACGGCCTGACTGGACCGCGTGCGTTCGCGGCGTTGCTCGCCGTCGTTCATCACTTTGCCGACAACGAAGGGGGCTGCCACCGGGCATTGTGCAACTCGATAACTGGGTCTGGGGTGTTGACATCTTTTTCATGCTGCGCGGCTTCATCCTTGCCTATACGTATCTTCCTTCGCGAGCGACCGCGTTCGGCTGGGTCGACTATCGATTGTTTATCGTCAAGCGGTTTGCGCGCGTGTATCCGCTGTATCTGGTGACGTTTCTGGTGTTCGTCGGCCGATGTTTCGTCGCGAAGCGAGCTGGAACTTCGTGTCGTGGTCGATCAGCGCCGAATGGTTTGCCGTTCTGTTTCTGTTTTCGCTGTGCGCGAGAGTGCTGAGCCGGCTGTCGCGCGTGACTTTCGGTGTGATCGTGCTGTTGTGCTTGCTGACGTTGTGCGTGTACTGCTTCCTCTATAACGACGGCGATGTCGGGCCGACCACATTCGGTGTGCTACGGATCGTGTTGCGGGCGTGGCGCGGGACATCTGGGATGACTTGCCCGACGAAATGGCGCTCCCAGTGTGCGATGCGAAACTACCCACCGAGGCTCGTGAACCGGCGAATCGGGATAACTGGCAAACGGCGGCGCAGCGGATAGCGGATGAGTTGTTCGAGCGCGATACCGCAATTGGTTGTCGTGACTCGCTCGCTGGCTATTCGCAACGGGTGGTAGAGGAAATGAAGGAGCGCTGGCGGTGTTTCAACGCGTATTTGCGCACGAACTGGCCACTGCGCTCCGCGATGCCAATGCGGCGGTTTCGGCAAATCTCGTACGTGGGTCGCATATGCGTGCATTGATGCGTCGGACAGCGAAGCGCAGGACGGGGCGCGATGAGGCGCCTGAAATCTATTAAAACGCTGACGACGGCGTCCTACACTGGGGTCAACGGCACTATCAGCCTCAACACATTTCTTGGTGCCGACGGTTCGCCATCGGACCGGCTCATCATCAACGGCGGAACCGCGAGCGGAGATACCCTGCTGCGCACATCACCTATGCTGGAGGGCCTGGGGCAAGGACCACCGGCGACGGAATCGCGGTGGTGAATGCGATCGGCGGCGCCGCAACGACTGCGAGTGCGTTCGCGTTCGCGCTCGCGGGCGAAGTGCGCAGTGGCGCGTTTTACTATTTTCTGTTTCGCGGCGGTCTGAACGGTAGTAATCCACAGGACTGGTTCCTTCGGTCATCGTTCGAAGTGGCGCCGGAGAACGGCAACGGGAACGGGAACGGCGGCAACGGCAACGGCGGGAAAGGGAACGGCAGGAACGGCGGCAACGGCGGCAACGGCAACGGGGCGGGAACGCTTCCGGAAGAGGAGATCGGAGATCGGCATTCATTCACCGCCCGACCACCTGCCACCAGGCATATGGCCCATCATTGGACCGGAGCTCGCCACCTATGGAGTCGTGCAGCCGATCGCGCGGCAGCTGGGCCTGGAAATGCTCGGCACGCTGCATGAGCGCATTGACGATACGCTCACGACGGCCGCTGGCGGCGCGGACAGTTCAGGCGATCGAGCGCCCGGCATACGGTCTTTCAACGCTTGCTCGGCCACTCCGGTCTGGAGGTGATCTGCCACGTAGTCATTTGGGCGCTGCACGTGCTCATCATCCAGAAGGGCATTGAGACGGTGCGCAAATTCCAGGACTGCGCCGGTCCGACGGCTTCTCGTTCAGCCACCGCATTCCGATGAGCGGGTGCTCGACAAAACCCAGGAGGCCGGCGTCGACGGCGAGCGGGTCCCGTTCTGGGCGCTAATGGCCGTTGGCTCGACCTGGATCGCCTACTGTGGCAATCGGCGGCGTTCTATACCTGATTATGGTGACGCTGCGGCCGCGCAACCCGACCTCGCCGGGTCGCGCTTGAGGGTTTTCCTTCGCCTCAGGCACGGCAACAATGCCGATGGTTGGCCCTCGGCGGACATGCTAGGATTTGTTTCAAACAACTCCGGAAACTGCCATGCCGTTCATCTGCGAAAACGTTGAATGTCGCGCCGTGCTGGCTCGCGGGCAGGTCAGATCGAATCACGAGGACGAGGGGTGGTGCTTCTACTGCCCGGACTGCAAAGTCAGGAACGAGTTGAAAGATATCGGCGTACCTGGCGGTCCTGTCGAGTTGGTTCAGCCAGAAAGATCCGACCTTCCGCACAAGGTAATAGCGACTGCCCGACCATTGGAGGACGGCAGGTACGCAGCGCAATTGCGCGTTCAGAGGGCACTCGGTATGAAAGGAACGTACGCGGTCGAAGAGCACTGGGATCAGCTCGGTGTATTCCTCGACGTGCAAGAGGCCTTAGCGCATGCGAAGTCTTTCGCAACAGACCTGCTGGAGCGAAAGGCCTAGTCGCGAGTGGCGCGCTGGATTGCGCCATACCTATCAATGCGCGGATCTTTGCGGCAGGCCCACGACCGTAGATCCGCGCGACAACCTGGTGCGGTACGGCGTGCATGCCGTGCAGAAAGCGATTCAGCTTTCGGTGCGCTCAAGAATCGGTATAAGCGGATACCGCACCACTCCCAATACTCCACCAAATAAGATGTGACTGGCTTGAATTCAACCGGCCTTAACTCACGATGCACCACTGGCAGCGAGCTTGACAAATAGTCTGGCTGCTTCGTTGCCATGGGACAAAGCGCGCAGTGCAAGGGAGAGCGCTAGCTGTGCGTCGTGGGAGGCCGCGCTACGATCCTGATCGAAGAGCTTGACGGCGTGGCGCATATGCTGCGCCGCCTGCGTGTGAAGCTCCACGGCCGCCGCATGATGTTTTGCCACGTCCGCGGCACTTGCGCCTGAGCCGGTCGATGGAGGCGTTATTGATGGCGTATTGGCGCTGTGCGCGCCAGCGTCGTGTGCCTGATCGATCGCATGCAACGTGTGGCCATGGGCCATCATCGCCTGATGTGCGGCGTGGGCAAAGTCTTGACCGTCATCGAAATGCCGCGACGCCTCGCGGTGATGTCGCGCGGCCTGCTCGTGGTGTGACGCCGCGGCTTCGAGATGACCTTTCTTGCTGTGCTTCGTGTTCATGCCGGCTCCTGTGCAACTTCAGGACTGGTTCGGATGGCGACCGATTCGAAGACACAGTGGCGGGTCGCAACAAGATCCTAATCTACACGCCCTTGCGTCTTCTGTGGCATTTGCGTCTCGCGGAGAATCGTCGCGCTGTGGCGATCACCGTGCGGTCAGCATCCGGAGGATTTTCTGCACGATGCGCTCATGCTGCTCCAGCGCCTCATCGAGCGTACGTGCTCCGTAGCTCGTGTTGTCTCGCGCTTCCATTCCGGCGATGCGCGTCACGAATAGCGAACCCTCCCCGGTTTTCGGTTCGGACACACCGCGGAAGCGGGTCGTGGCCGTCACGCCGGATTCGTCCAGCAACGTGCGGCGGAAGATCAGTTCGTTCTCAGTCATCCAGCGCGACCACTAGAAGCGTTTCCAGCTCGACGGGACGGAGCGTGCTTTCATATTTCAATGCGAAGGCGCAGGGAAGCAGATAAAACGCTCCTGCATGATGGCGACTCCTGCGAACACGATCAGGCACGCGACGGTGAGGCGCAGCATCATCCCGGTGAACTTCATCGCTTGAGCCCGATCCATCGATGTTTTGCGTAGCGCACCCAGTTTAGCGTGCATTCACCACCGCTGATGTCCGTGCGTGTTGTCAGGGTAGATCTGATTCGCCGGGCGCGGTCGTTCGCTGCGGGAGCACGGCCACGCGCGCTTGCACTACGAGCCGTGGACCAGCCTTGTGCTGCACGCCGGCCGCCCGCTCGTGGCGCTGGAATCGACCATCATCGCCCCCGGTATGCCCTACCCAGAGAACGTTCGCACTGCGCGCGAAGTGGAGGCCTTGATCCGTGACCTGGGGGGAGCTGAACCCGCGACTATCGCACTGATCGGTGGGCGAATGAATCCACATCGGTCTTACGGACGACGAGCTGGAACTGCTCGGCCGCTCTGACCAGGTACACAAGGTTAGCCGCCGCGGCCTGCCGGCCGTGCTGGCCGGCGACGGGCTCGGCGCCACGACAGTGGCTGGCATCGAGGTCTTCGTCACCGGAGGCATTGGCGGGGTGCACCGGGGCGCGCAGCAATCCTTTGACATCTCGGCCGACCTGCAGGAGCTGGCGAAGACCTCGGTGGCGGTGGTCTGTGCCGGTGCTGAGTTTCGAGCAAGACAATTTCGCTGCGTTCTACACGCGCGACAGCAGCTTTCGCGCGTTCTTCAGGCGTGGACCACGCAGCGGAGCAGGCACGCTTCATCCGCGCCAAGTGGGATCTGGGACTCGTGGGCGGTGTGGTGTTGAGCACTCCGGTGCCGGAAGCGGCAGCGATAGCGTTCGAAGAGATCGACGCGCTGACCCAGCAGGCGCCCGCCGAGGCCACGGCGCAAGGCATCACCGGTAAGGCCGTGACACCCTTCCTGCTGGCTCGCATCAAGGCGCTGACGGGTGGACGCAGCCTGGCGACAAATATCGCGCTCGTGAAAAACAATGCCGGGGTGGGGGCAAGGCTGGCGCTGGCGTTGGCACACGCGGGGCGCGGGGCGGGCGCCGCGTAGCCGCCGGGACGTCCGCTCTTCACCAAGCTTCGCGTCAGCTTCGTACGAACGCTTCTGGCGTGCGCCGTGCAAAGGCGGCATTTTCCAGCATGCAAGTCCCGCCCGGCAAACGCCAGCTTGCGACAGTCACAGTCCGGGCGGCGGCGAGCGGCTTTGTCGCTTCATCATCGGACCGGACTCGGCCAGGAGCGGCCTTTCGCAAAGGTCGTAATTAGGACATTGAGATGTCGGCTTCGATCAGTTAACGGTCGATCACAGACTCATTTCTGCGCGGCGCTTCCGATTCCTTGATGTGTCTCTGCCCTCTGTAATGCCCCGCAGGAAGCTGTCAAACTGCTGATTTCGGCGCGGCCCTGTCTGCGCGGCTTTCACCCCTACTCGGTAAAGTTGGCGTACTACCAAAATCTCGCGATGCGGCTGCACGCGAACGGCGGGGCGACCGGCACGAAAGCATTGCCCCGACGGTTTCCGTCGCCGGCAGGGCCCGGCGTTGAGAAACGCGCGAAAGATGCGACCATACAGCCGTGGCCGGCTGCTCGCGACGTCAAGATGCGCAACGCGATTGCGCCCGCCAGCCACACCGTGCGGGACTGCTGCGCGCTTGCCGCTATACTTCCCCCTCCACCAACGGACACGTAGCCGGCACACATGGCCACGTTCGTGCAATTCGTCTTGCAACTGGACCAGGACCTCGAAGCGCTGCTGGTCCAGCATGGGCCGTTGGCCTACGCAATCCTCGGGGCGATCGTCTTCTGCAGTGTCGGCGTACTGCCGCTCGTCATTCTGCCCGCGGACATGCTCCTGTTCCTGTCCGGCGCGCTCGCTGCCGTCGGCGTGCTGCAGCCTGTGTGGCTCGCGCCGTTGCTGGTCGCGGCCGCGGTTGCAGGAAAAGTGTTCAACTATGCGCTGGCACGTGCCGTCGCGTCTGTATGGAACCCGAAGCGCAGCGGCTGGATCGACAAGGTGACTGCGCGAACGCGCGCGCTCTACGTACGTCACGGCGCCGCGCTGCTGCTGTACTCTCCGTTCATCGTAATTGTCCGGGCGGTCGCGCCCGCGCTCGCCGGCGCGACGAAGATGCCGTTTCGCCGCTTCGTGCGCTTCGCGACCGGTGGCGCGGTGATCTGGATATGCTCACTTGCGGGTCCCGGGTATTTTTTCGGCAACGTGCCGTGGGTCCGCTCGCACCTGCCGGCTGCGATGGCGATCGTGATCGGCGCGGGCGTCGTCGCGTTCGTCGTCAGCCTGCTTTGGCGAGGACGGCGCAAGCGCCGCACCACCGACCCGGCGCTACCCGACGAAAAGTCCCGCTGCGACTGACGCGGTGGCCCACAACCCGCCAGGCAGCGCTGCTCGCGAGGAAACGCATGAACCCGCGTCTGCTGAAATGCACATGTGCGGCCGTGCTCGCCACACTGCTCGGGTGGGGACTGTATGTCGGCCGCCCCGTGCTGGTGCCGATTGCGTTCGGCATCATCGCGACGTACGTGGTCTTCGGTCTCGCCAACCTGCTGCGCCGCATTCCCTACCTCGGTGCACGCCTGCGGGACGGCCTGCGCCACGCGATCGCTGCGACGCTGATGCTCTTCACGGTCTACCTGTCGGTCGACCTGCTGCTCTCCGACAGGGACCGGCTGATGGCCGTCGCGCCGAAGTACGAGGCGACGCTGCTCGTACTGTTTACGAAGTTCGCCGCGCTGCTGCACATCGAAACGGAGGCCAACTGGGCTGCGATCCGCCGCGACCTGTTAGCGAGCGTCAACGTGCAGGCGATCATAACCGCCACGCTGTCGTCGGTGTCGTCGCTGCTCGCGGCGATCATCGTCGTGCTGCTATATGCGACGTTCTTTCTCATCGAGCACGCGAAATACCGCCGCAAGCTCGTGAACTTCGCGGGCGACTCGACGCGGATCGTGTCGGTAATCGACGAGATCAACTCGAAGATCGGCGTCTATCTCGCGATGAAGACCCTGCTGGGCGCGATCCTTGGCATCGCGAGCTGGGCCTGCATGCGGCTCGTCGGACTCGAATTCGCGGAGCTTTGGGCGGTGCTGGCCGGCCTGCTGAACTTCATCCCGTATGCGGGCTCGTGGATCTCGGTCGCGGTGCCGACGCTGCTCGCCGCGCTGCAGTTCGGCCAGTGGAACGCGGCGATCGTGCTGTTCATCTCGCTCACGCTCGCGAACTTCGTGGTCGGCCATCTCCTCGACCCGTGGCTGATGGGCGGCTCACTGAACCTGAGCCCCGCGGTGATCCTGATCAGACTGGCGGTGTGGTCGTCGATCTGGGGCATCGCGGGCGCCTTCCTCGCAGTGCCGATCACCGTCGGCCTGGTCATTGCGTTTTCCACGTTCGAATCGACAAGTCGTTTCGCAGTTCTCCTGACGAACGATGACTAACGTTGTTCGCCTGTCGGTGACGTCCGTTAATTCCAGGGATACTTCGTGCGCGTGGCGCGCGCCTCATCACTCTCATAACGGGATGCGATACTGGCGAACCGAGGACGTATGTCCGCTGGACCTTTAGATGGGGACGCTGGCGCCCGTTGTGCGATGGCCAACCGCTATATCGGGTCGGGAGCGGGTGTTCCCTTCGCGCTACAGATGTAGGCCGCCGCCTCGAAGGGGTTGGGCGTCGCGGGCAATCGGTGCCTCGAGGAGACACCGAAACTCGCGGGCAAAGTCGACAGAGACGCGCGCGTGGACGGCGCCCTGCTTGTCAAAGAACCGCTGGATTCCTTCGAGAGTGAACACGCCTTCATGCCAGATGTTTGGATGGATGTAGAGGCCCTGCTGTCCATCAAAGCGAAAGCACACGAACTTCTCTGGCGCTATGTCGTCCCCGGGCAGCGCCAAGGGAACGTAGAACGGGCGATGGTCGAGAGGAAAGAACAGTTGTCCACCGTCTGGGTGGTAGTTCGCGTGCCAAAGCAACATGCGCTCCGGTACATTGGTGTTCTCGTCACTGGCTGCTTCAGGCTCCACTGCGTACGCAAGGATGTAGTTGCCGCCCACAGCCTCGTTTCGACCGTACAGAATGTCCCCGCGCCATTCGCTCACAAATGTGCCTTCGGTCGTGCCTGCCTCATCACCGGTTCCAGGGTCAACGGGCCTTGCACCCACTGCCGGCCACTGCACAATCTCGATCGAACACTCGCTCGGGTCTGCTACAAGCCTGCCGAATCCATCAAGCGTTGTGGGGGTCGCATCGACCACGGGCATTGACACGCGCCGAAGGCCAGAAGGAAGGCTGGGATTGAGGTAATCGATTTCTTGGGTCATTGCGGCAGTCTACAGGAGTAGAACGTACCGACTGCCGATGGTCGAACAAGAGTTTGACCGCCGCTTGTCCACGTGGAAACGGCCACTGGCGCAACGTCGGACCTGACGTCGGAAGTGGGTCGAGTGCAGCCCGTCGCGGCCATCAGGCGGCGCGATGGCAAGAGTATGAAGTCTGATGGTTCAGCACTTTGGCCACCGAAACTTCAATGCTCAAACCAGCTGGCCATAAGAACGTAACTCGGCGGCGAAGTCCAGCGTTTTCCGTGCGTTCGAGTCTAGCCAAGCTTGCCCAAGCCCAGCTATTTCCGTTTCCCAACAGCACGGCAAATTGTGTCCGTCCTGAAGGGAGGAGCCTAAACATTTATTTGCTTTTCGAAACGCACTACTAAGATGAAGTGTTGGGCGGTTTGGCGGCTTTCGGGCTTGCTTTCCTGGTCGCAACATCCTGCGTTCCGCGACAACGACTTTTTCTGAATAGTCGTGACAATTCGGTGACACCGAAGAGGAGGATGTATGTCACACGGAACGCAGACCTGTCCGAGCATCGCGGTCATGTTGCGCGGCCTTTACGCACTACTGCTGATCGCAATAGCGCACCCCGCCGCAGCGCAGATCATCAGCACCTTCGCCGGCCCCGGTCTCGGCGGCGTGGGCGCGCCCGGAATCCAGGCCGAAGCCATCACGGCGGACCGATGGGGAAACATATATACAGCCGAACCTACATATCGCGTTGTTCGACGCATCGATCACAAAAACGGAACGGTGACTATCATTGCCGGCACCGGGCAAGAAGGCTATAGCGGCGACGGCGGCCCTGCGACGCAGGCCATGCTCGACTATCCGACAGGGGTTGCGCTTGACAGGGCAGGGAACGTATTCATTGCCGAACCGTTCGCCCATGTAGTGCGAAAGGTCGATCGGGACACCGGCGTCATTACCACGGTTGCTGGCCCGGGTGCTCCCGACGTGCCCAATCGCGGCGACGGTGGGCCGGCCACGCAAGCAACCATGTATGCAAACGATGTCGCCGTGAATCGGGAAGGCGATCTGTACATTGCCGATTCGGCGGTCGGCCGCATCCGGCGCGTGGACCATCAAACAGGAATTATCTCGACCGTCGTCGACCTGGGTAACACCTACATCGTGACCATGGCCTTCGACCCGCACGGCGGCCTATACGTGGTCGATCCCGCTCCGCCAAATGTCGTCCGATTTGACGCAAGAACTGGAGTTGTCGCCAAGGTAGCCGGCGCGGGGGGCTCCTGCCAGCAGGTTGGGAGCCCGGCGTGCTACAACGGAGATGGCATTCTGGCGACCGACGCGTTTTTGAACTTCCCGACGCACATCGCATTCGACTGTGCGGGCAACCTGACGATCAGCGATACCTTCAACTTCCGCGTACGCCAGGTGGATAGGCAAACCGGCATCATCACGACGATTGCCGGCAACGGGCAGGACTCTTACGGCGGCGACGGCGGCCTTGCCACTCAAGCTAGCATAGGTGGTGGTCCCAGGGGGCTCGCGTTTGGACCCGAGGGCGATCTGTTCTTTGCTGAAGCTGAGGGGAGCTCGGGGTACATTCGCAAGGTAAGTGGCCTGCCGAAAGCCGGGCGCCGCTGCGAAGAACGTGATGAGGACCGCGACGGCGGCGATGCGGGGCGCCGCAGTGATCGCACCGATCGGAAAGATGGCGGTGCGTTGCTTCCATGGTGGTGGTGACACTGCTTTCGTTACGCCAGTATCGCGCGCGCAGATGATCGCGCGCGCGCCTGCGCCGGATGCTGAAAAGACGAGGGCAGCCTGCTGGCCAGCAGGCTACTTTGGATCACCCGGCGTCGTTCAGAGATTCACATGACAGTTCCACTCGGCAAGCGGTCATTCGCTCGCCGAGGCCGCCTCATACCTTATGGTGCTGAGGCGAGCGCAAGTTGCGTCTCTGAAAGCGGATGTCTACGTTCTAGCCTTGGGCCTCTGTCAGCCGAAGCGGAGCACTATTTTTCGTGCGCGCAATACGCTGGAAAAAGAACGCTAGGACGTTTCTCGCTCTGCCACATGCTCGAGCAAATGCGCAACAAAGCGTGTGAGCTTCGGCAGCGGTCGCCGGTCGCGGCGATAGACGATATGGATAGGGTGTGGCTTGGGCAAGTAGGCTTGCAGCACCTGCACCAACGTCCCGCTTGCCAGATCGTTGGCCACCAAGACCTCCGGCTGCAGCAGCAATCCTGCACCTGCGATGGCGGCGTTGCGTAGGCCGTTTCCATCATTGCATGTGAACACTGGCTCCGTCGAAAAGTGCGGACTGTCCCAGCCTCCGAGCTTCCAGCCGTTACGGCTATGCCACACCGTGTGAGACAGGCAGTGATGCGCGCTCAAGTCCAGCGGCGTCTCTGGACGCCCGTGTTGAGCGAGATAGCCCGGCGACGCACAGATGACCATGCGATACATGGTCAACGGTTTTGCAATCAGGTCGGCATCGCCCAATTCACCAATGCGGATCGCCAGATCGAAACCCTCGTCAATAAGGTCGACGTTGCGATTGTTCAATTCCAATTCGACGCGCACAAGCGGATACATCTGCTGGAAAGTCGCCGCCAAAGGAGCGACGACACACGCACCAAAGGTGGTTGGGGCACTCACGCGCAACGTGCCGGATGGCGATGCGCGCAACCGTTCGATCGACGTCTCGGCCATACGCACCTGTTCAAGCGCACGCTTGGCGTCTTCGCAAAAAACGCGACCAGCATCAGTCAGGCTCTGGCAAACACGAAATTATTCGCGTCGGTCGCACCCAAGGTGACTATCAGGTTGACATCACCAGTGATGACAACGTGGGCGCGTTGTTCAAGAAGATCGGACAGATCGACGCCATCATTGCTGCCGCAGGTAATGTAATTCTGGCTCCAATCGAAAAGATGACAGCAGCCGACTTCAACAAAGGCTTGCAGGACAAGCTGCTAAGTCAGGTGCGCGTCGCGCTCGTTGGTCAGCATTACCTGAACGCCGGCGGGTCGATCACGCTGACCTCTGGCATCGCTGTCGATGATCCGATTGCGCAGGGTTCCAATGCCGCAGCGTCGAATGCTGGGATTGAAGGGTTCGTGCGTGCCGCTGCGTGCGATTTTCCACGGGGCATCCGTATCAATGCCGTTAGCCCGACATTGCTGACGGAATCTATGGACCGGTTTGGTCCGTTCTTTCCCGGCTACGAAAGCGTGCCGGCGACACGTGTGGCAATGGCCTATCGACGCAGCGTGGAGGGCGTGCATAGCGGCCGCGTATATCGGGTTGGTCATTGAAGTAAAGGGCTCGCGGCACTTTGTGGTGCGCCTCAACTGCCACGACAACACCAAAAACAAACTGAGAGGGCAGACGCGATTGATGCCTGCCAAACGTCGATCTGTCCGGTTGAGCTGTACTTCATCGCCGGGCGCTGAAAAGTCTCAGGATCAAATCTGACCGTTTCGCCGTTACGTACGTAAACGTCCGAATCTTGACGGCACCCCGATCTCGTGAAACGCAAACGAATCCTTGTTGGCGATGGCGGCTGACCGCCCCTGTCTGCTGCTGTTGCCGCGCAAATTCATCCCGCGAATGGCCGCTATACTTCAAACGGGCCACAAGGGTCGCGCGATGGCGACCGGCAGCAGTGGGTCGGCTACGGGAGTTGGCGGCGATGCTGCGGCGCAACCGCAGCAACGCAGGTCGACCGTCCGGGCCCGGCCCTTTCGACCGTTCGACACGGCGGGCTGGATTGTCAACAATGCGTTCTGGAACGCATTAGCGAGGCGATCTATCGCTTCCTCTGACGCCTCGATCGCTTTTCCTGGCTTGACCGGATACCGCTTCGCAGCGGTGTAGTCTCCGCGTCATAGCCATTTCAAGCAATTGAAAAGCTCCCATGCCAAGAACCGTTCACCGTAGCGAAAAACAGTCATATCGCATTCCGTTGCTACGAGGCGCGGTGACGCTCTGGACTCGAGGTACAAATCCCGATTCACAATCTCGACAAAGGGCTGCTCTATTGTAAGTTCCGTCTTGTGGGACGTGAAATGCCTACACAGCGCCTACACAGACTCCAGAAAACAAAAAGCCCAGTCGCGAGGACTGGGCTTTTGCTTGAAACTTGTTGGTGCCGGAAAGAGGAATCGAACCCCCGACCTTCGCATTACGAATGCGCTGCTCTACCGTCTGAGCTATTCCGGCATCGGAGAAACGAAATTATAGGGACTACTTTAGTGCCTTGACAAGCCCCTTGAGGCATTTTTTTCTTTCGAGATCACTTCTTCGCTTCGAGGTGATAGCGGGTCACGCGATCGACCTCGTTCTTCGAGCCGAGGAACACCGCGACGCGCTCGTGCAGGCTCTTCGGCTGGACGTCGAGAATGCGCTTCTCGCCGTTGGTTGCGGCGCCGCCCGCCTGCTCGACGATGAACGCCATCGGATTCGCTTCGTACATCAGACGCAGCTTGCCCGGCTTGTCCGGCGTGCGCTTGTCGGCCGGGTACATGAAGATGCCGCCGCGATTCAGGATGCGATGCACGTCGGAGACCATCGACGCGATCCAGCGCATGTTGAAGTCGGCCTGCCGCGAGCCGTCCTTACCCGCCTTCAGCTCGCCGATGTATTGCTGAACCGGCGGATACCAGTGGCGTTCGTTCGACGCGTTGATCGCGTACTCGCGCGTTTCGACGGGAATGCGCATGTCGCTTTGCGTGAGCACCCACGAGCCGAGCTCGCGATCGAGCGTGAAGCAGTTCACGCCGTTACCGGTGGTCAGCACGAGCACCGTTTGCGGGCCGTACACCGCATAGCCCGCGGCGACCTGCTGCGTGCCCGGCTGCAGGAACGATTGCTCGGTGGCCTGATGGCCGTCCGGGCAGCGCAGCACCGAGAAGATCGTACCGATCGACACGTTCACGTCGATGTTCGACGAGCCGTCGAGCGGATCGAACACGAGCAGATATTCGCCCTTCGGATAGTTGGCCGGAATCGGGAAGAATTGTTCCATTTCCTCGGAGGCCATGCCCGCGAGATTGCCGCCCCATTCGTTCGCCTCGAGCAGAATTTCGTTCGAGAGGATGTCGAGCTTCTTCTGCACTTCGCCCTGGACGTTTTCGCTGCCCGCCGAGCCGAGCGCATCGCCAAGCGCGCCCTTGCTGACGTGGTAGCTGATCGCCTTGCACGCGCGCGCGACGACTTCGATCAGCAGGCGCAGGTCGGCGGGCAGGTTGTTGGTTTCGCGCTGCTGCTCGATCAGGTACTTCGTGAGAGTGGTACGACGTTGCAAAGACATTGCTGTACTCCGGAAGGCTAGAAGAATGATGGGATTTTAACCGCTCGTTTGTGTCGGCTCCGTGCTTTTGGTCGCACGGCCGGCTTCAGGTCTTGCGGCGCGCCTTGGCCGAGACGGTGCCGCTGACGCTGGCCGCGAGGGCCGCGGCCCGGGCGTGTCCGGCCGGCACGCGGGGCAGTTTCGGGCGCTCGGCGCGCGGCATCGGTTCGATTTCCCGTTCGATCTGCTCGCCGGCGGCGGCGGTGGCGACGCGCAGGTCGTAGGCGATTTGCAGATTGAGCCAGAACTGCGCGCTGGCGCCGAAGTAGCGCTCGAGCCGCAGCGCGGTATCGGCGGAGATTGCGCGGCGGCCGCGCACGACGTCGTTGATGCGCGGCGCCGGCACCCGCAGCGCGAGCGCGAGCGCGTTGACGGACATGCCGAGCGGCTCGAGGAACTCGCTGCGCAGAATTTCGCCCGGATGGATCTCGGCAATCGCCGCGCCCGTATCGATGTCGGAGAAATCGATGCTGTTGAGCGCGGAGCGTTTGATGACCATGTCGGTCTCCCAGTAGTCAGTGATAGTCGATGATCTCGACATTCAGCGCGTCCTCGCCGACGAAGTGAAAACAGATGCGCCACTGCCCATTGATGCGGATGCTCCATTGCCCGCTGCGCTGGCCTTGCAAGGCTTCGAGCCGGTTTCCGGGCGGCGCGTGCAAATTCGAGACGGAGCTCGCGGCGTCGATCATCAGCAACTTGCGATGCGCTAGCGCCTGGATCGAGCGTGGCAACGAATGCACGAACCTGCCCTGGAAAATTCTTGCGGTGGCCTTGTCTGCGAATGTCGTGATCATCGAATCGTATAACGTACGGCGTTAAATGTAAACCATCAAACCTGTACGTATACTTTCTGCCCGGCGAGGTCCGATGAACAGTCGGCCAAACGGCTAACGGCGCGACACGAGCGCGTGAACGCTGCTGAAAACAACGCGAAAAAAAAGCCGGCAACGCGTGCCGGCTTTCCGATGTGACTCGGGAACTCAGAGAGGCATCACGCCAACGCCTTCTCGACGATCTCGCGCACGTCGCGCGACTTGACCTGTGCGGCCACTTTCTCGAGCGCCGCGCGCATGCTGTCGCGCAGCGCCGGCGTGAAGCGTCGCCACAGTTCGAGCGAGCGCGCGAGGCGCGCGGCCACCTGCGGATTGAGCGCGTCGAGCGCGATCACCTGGTCGGCCCAGAATGCGTAGCCGGAGCCATCTGCCGCGTGGAACTGCGCGGGGTTGGCCGCGCAGAAGCTGAAAATCAGCGAACGCGCCCGGTTCGGGTTCTTCAGGTTGAAGGCCGGATGCGTCATCAGCTTGCGCACCGTATCGATCACCGGATGTCGTGCGCCGCCGCGCTGGGTGGCCTGCAACGCGAACCATTTGTCGATGACGAGCGGCTCCTTCTCGAAGCGTCGATAGAAGTCGTCGAGCGCGTGCTGCGCCTCGGGGCTGCCGCCTTGCGGTGCGGCCGCGTTGAGCAGTGCCGACAGCGCGGCGGCGCGGTCGGTCATGTTGTTCGCGGTTTCATATTGCGCGGCCGCGAGACGCACGGCGTCCGCGGAGTCGTCGAGTTCGGTCAGATACGACAGCGCCAGATTCTTCAGCGCGCGATGACCGGCGGCCTCGGGCGTCGTTTCATAGGCGCCCGGCGTGCGATGCTGCTCGTAGACCTTCAGCCAGTCGTCACGCAGCGCATTCGCGAGGCGCTTGCGCACGAACTGCCGTGCCGCGTGCACCGCGGCCGGATTCGATTCGGCCATCTGCTCGGCGAGATACGCTTCGGACGGCAGCATCAGTGCGAGCTCGCGGAACGCCGGCGACAGCGTCTCGTCGGTCAAAACGCGCGCGAACGCGGCGACCACCGAGTCGTCGAACTGCAGCGCCGCGCCCGTGGCCGCGCGCGCGGCCAGCGCGAGCAACTCGCGCGTGGCAAGCCGCTGGCCGGCTTCCCAGCGGTTGAACGGATCGCTGTCGTGCGCGAGCAGGAACGCGAGCTGTTCGCCCGTGTAGTCGTATTCGACGATCACCGGCGCCGAGAAATTGCGCAGCAGCGACGGCAGCGGTTCCTGCCCAACGTTGACGAACGTGAAGGTCTGCTCGGTCTGCGTGAATTCGAGCACGCGCGTGGTCGACTCCGACGCCTTCGGCTCGCCGTCGAGCTGCAGCGGCAGATCGCGGCCGTCCTTGCCGATCAGACCGATCGCGAACGGAATCAGCAGCGGCCCCTTCTGCGTTTCGCGCGCGGCCGGCACGGCATCGCCGTAGCCCTGGCGCAGTGTCACGCTGTAGCGCTGCTGCGCGGCGTCGTAGCGCGTGCGCACCGACACGCGCGGCGTGCCGGCCTGGCTATACCAGCGCTCGAACTGCGCGAGGTCGCGGCCGTTCGCGTCGGCGAGCGCGTGACGGAAGTCGTCGCAGGTCACGGCCTGGCCGTCGTGACGCTTGAAGTACAGGTCCATGCCGTGGCGAAAGCCGTCGCGGCCGAACAGCGTCTGATACATCCGCACGACTTCCGAGCCTTTCTCGTAGACGGTCATCGTGTAGAAGTTGTTGATCTCGACGTAGCTTTCCGGGCGCACCGGATGCGCCATCGGGCCCGCGTCCTCGGCGAACTGCATCTGGCGCAGCACCCGCACGTCCTCGATGCGCTTGGTCGCGCGAGCGGCTTCGTCGGTGGCGCCGCCCGCCATGTCGGCCGAGAACTCCTGATCGCGAAACACCGTCAGGCCTTCCTTCAGGCTCAACTGGAACCAGTCGCGGCAGGTCACGCGATTGCCGGTCCAGTTGTGGAAGTACTCGTGGCCGACCACCGCCTCGATGTTCGAGAAGTCGGTGTCGGTGGCCGTTTCGGGGTTCGCGAGCACGTACTTCGTGTTGAAGATGTTGAGCCCCTTGTTCTCCATCGCGCCCATGTTGAAGTCGCTGACCGCGACGATCATGAAGCGGTCCAGATCGAGCTCGAGCCCGAAGCGCTGTTCGTCCCAGCGAATCGAGTGGATCAGCGAATCCATCGCGTGACGGGTCTTGTCAAGATCGTGCGGCTCGACCCAGACCTGCAGCAGCTTTTCCTTGCCTGAGCCGGTCTTCACGCGTTCTTCGAGCGCGACGAGCTTGCCCGCGACGAGCGCGAACAGATAGCTCGGCTTCCTGAACGGGTCTTCCCAGCGCGCGAAATGGCGGCCGTCGGGCAATTCGCCTTGTTCGAGAAGATTGCCGTTCGACAGCAGCACCGGATAGTCGGCCTTGCTCGCGCGCAGCGTGACCGTGAAGCTCGCCATCACGTCGGGGCGGTCAAGGAAATAGGTGATGCGGCGAAAGCCTTCGGCCTCGCACTGCGTGAAGAAGTTGCCGCTCGACACATACAGCCCCGACAGCGTGGTGTTTTCCGCGGGATTGCAGATGCTGGTGAGGGTCAGCTCGAAGCTGTCCGGCACCTCGTCGAGCAGCAGGCCGTGCTCGTGGGGGTGCGCGTTCGGGAATCGCTTGCCGTCGATCGCGGCGCTGACGAACTCCAGTTGCTCGCCCATCAGTTCGAGATGCGCGGCGCGCGACGCATCCGGGTTGCGGCGAACACGCATCGTGTTCCTGACGACCGTGCGTTCGGGGACCAGATCGAACTCCAGCGCGACGGTGTCGATCAGGAAGGCGGGCGGCGCGTAATCGGCGCGGCGGATCAGATTGGGCGTTGCGGTATCGGCCATGGCGTTCTGTGGTGGTGTACTCGAGCGGTCGGGCGCGCAAACGGCGCGCGAGCCGGGCTTGGTCGACTCATTGTACAAAGCCTCGGGCAATCGTGCGGAAGGGAAGGGGGCCGAGTCTCGGCGCCGGGTAGCGCTGCCGCTTTCGACGGACAGGGGAAGAACCTTTTACCGGCTGGCGAGGTCAGCGTATTATCGGGCGCCGCGCGTGGCGGAGCGCCGGCATCGTCCGCCGGGCAGCGGATTGCGCGACGGAATAATCTCGACTGAAGCAGAGTTTTAACTGAAGCAGAATAGATGCAATCAGAGGCATCACGAGGCAGACCATGAACATCGATCGATGGACCCGCCGCGTCGCGCTGCTGTTCGTCGCGCTGACGGCGCTGCTGTCCGGTTGCACGACCTACGTGACCACGCAGGTCACGGCGTTCTCGGACTGGAGCGGAAGCGACGCGACGCGCACCTATGCGTTCACGCGGCACGAGGATCAGAAGAACAATCTCGAGCTGAGCGCGTACGAGCGGATCGTCGCGAACGAGCTCGCCTTGCACGCGTTCCGCGAAGTCTCGCACGACGACGCGCGCTATCTGGTCGAGCTCGCCTATGGCATCCGCTCGGACATCGTAACCGTCGCGCAGCCGGTCTACTACAACCCGTGGCCCGGTCCTTACTGGGGCCGGCCGTTCGATACGTGGGGACCGTGGGGGCCTTTCCCGGCGACGTACGTGAACCAGAGCTACCCGGTGTTCACGCATCTTCTCGGCATCCGGATCACCGAGCGCGCGAGCGGCCGGGAGGTCTATAACGTCACGGCGCGCAATGTCGGCGAGGAGTCGTCGCTGGTGCGGGCAATGCCATATCTGGCGCGTAGCGCGCTGGCTGATTTCCCGCTGGCCAACGGCGCGGTGCACACCGTGAAGATTCCGCTCGGCGGCGGTGGCGGCGCGGACGCCAACGAAGTGTCGCTGCCGGCGGCCACGCCCCCCGCGGGCGCGGCGTCGGCGCCGAAGGCCGCGCAGTAGCTCAGACCCCGACCCCGAACAACGCCATCGCGCCCAGCACGACGAACATCACCGCGGCGATGCCGTGCACGAGCCTGGTCGGCAGACGATGCGCGAAGCGGTCGCCGAGCAGGATCGCCGGCACGTTCGCGATCATCATGCCGAGCGTCGTGCCGGCCACCACGCCGAAGAAATCGTGAAAGCGCGCGGCGAGGGCGACCGTCGCAATCTGCGTCTTGTCGCCCATTTCCGCGAGGAAGAACGTGACGACCGTCGCGCCGAACACCCCGAAGTGCGTGCGGTTCGTGTTGGCTTCCTCTTCGTCGAGCTTGTCGGGCACGAGAATCCACAGCCCCATGCCGATAAACGACGCCGCCAGCGCCCAGCGCATGATGGTCGGCGTCAGCATCGAGCCGAGCCACGCGCCGAGCGCGCCGGCGCCCGCGTGATTGATCAGCGTCGCCGCGAGCACGCCGAAAATGATCGGCACGGGCTTGCGATAGCGCGCGGCCAGCACGAGCGAGAGCAGTTGCGTCTTGTCGCCGATCTCGGCGAGCGCGACCGCTCCGGTCGAAATCAGAAAAGCTTGATTCACGTTGAATGGATTCCTCGGGCCGAAGATGAACGAGCGACGACCCACGACACGCCGGGCCCTGTTGCGGCGCGTGTGGATCATCGGTCTCGCCAGGCCAGAGGCTGCGACTGCCACGGCCGTGCAGGCCAAGTCTGTTGACAGTCGCCCCCGCGAACCACACGTGCGACGCACCGGCGAAGCGGTGCGGACGTGCCGCGGGGCGGCTACTCCCCAATGAGGGCCGGAGTATAGCAGGCGCGGGCGCATCGTTGCCACGAATGTTGTTTGCACCGACGACGCGGCGTCGGTGTCTTCGCTCTGCGGTGCATTCGAAGAAAGACGAATGAAAGGTTTTTCGTCGGTTCCGGCGGCATTGTCGCGCCAGCGCCGACGCACGAGATCGCCTTCCGGTGCGTCGTCGCAGCCGGTATTGTCAAATCGCCTAACAATGTGTTGCGTGACAGGCGCGGATACAGATGGATACGTCTTTCCTCGTCGATCTGATTCAAAATACCCGGTACTATTCGGCCACAAAAGGAGCCTGAGCCGCTATCCACTACACCGATTGTCAGGGGCGCCTGACAAATCGGCCCGATCGCCGGTGCTGCATTCCCTGACAGGCAGACTGGTCGGTCCCGGGTTGGAACTTCCCGATCCGCGCGGCGGCGCTCGCCGTGACGGCTGTGTATTCCGTCAGGCGCTTGAGCCCCTTCCCCGTTTCCACGCGCGAACACCAATATGCCCGATCTGCACTGGACCATTCCGGTCGGTCGCTGGTCTAGCTGGCCGGCTACCTCGTCTGCCGCACCCGATATCGGCTTCATCGAGCCGATCGTGCGGCGGCGTCTCAGCACGCTGTCCAAGCTGGCGCTCAAGGTCGCGCACGACTGCGTCGCGCAGGAACCCGCGCGCGTGGTGTTCGCTTCGCGGCACGGGGAGTTGCGGCGTACCACCGACATCCTGCGCAGCATCAGCGCCGGCGAGCCGGTATCGCCGACGGCCTTCAGCCTGTCGGTGTTGAACGCGATGACCGGCGTGTTCGGGATTGCGCGCGGCGACCGCTCGGCCGCGAGCGCGGTATCGGCTGGAGCGCAGACGCTCGGCTATGCGCTGCTCGAAGCGTACGCGCAATACGCGACGCAACCGGATGCGCCGGTGCTGCTCGTGTATGCCGACGAACCGGCCGATCTCGCGTACGGCACGATCGAAGACGAAGTGCACGGCGGTGCGATCGCGGTGTTGCTCGACAAAGATGCGACGGCTGGGCACGTTGTTTGCTCTTTGACCCGCGCTGACGAGGAGGTGGCCGAGCGACGCCCCGAGCCGCGATCCGCGTTGAGCGACGCCCCGAGCTTTCCGACCCAGAGCCAGGCGCTGCTGCACTGCCTCGAAACCGGCCAGCCCGCGCGCTGGCAGCGCGCCGGCGCGCTGTGGCACTGGAGGTGGGATGAGCGCGCGGCTTGATTACGCGTGGCGTTTTTGCGCGACTGGCCTCGCTTTCGTCGCGTTCGGCGTGTGCGGCGTGCTGTTTTCGGTACTCGTGTTTCCGCTCGCGTGGCTGTGGCCGCATCGCGCGTCGCGGCAGCGCGCGGTCACCGTCGTGATTCACCGGTTTTTCCGCGCGCTCGTCGCGGTGCTGCGCGGTCTCGGGGTGATGGAACTCGAAGTGTCCGGCGCCGAGGCGTTGCGCGCGGGCGGGCCGGCGATCGTCGTCGCGAATCACCCGACTTACCTCGACGTGATGGTTCTGCTGTCGTTGACGCCGCGCGCGTGCTGCGTCGTGAAGCACGCGCACTGGCACAACCCGTGTTTCTGGGGCATCGTGCGCGCGGCCGAATACGTGAGCAACGCGGACGCGATCGCGCTCGTCGAGGCCGGCGCGAAGCAGCTCGCGGCCGGCTATACGATGATCATTTTTCCGGAAGGCACGCGCAGCCCGGCGCCGAACCGGCTGCACGCGTTCTCGCGCGGATTCGCGCACATGGCGCTGAAGGCCGGCGCGCCGATCGTGCCGGTATTGATGGATTGCGATCCGCCCGCGTTCACGCGGCAGATGCGCTGGTACGACGTGCCGGCGCGCGCTTTCCGGATGCGCGTGAACGTGCTCGCGCCGCTTGGCGTCGCCGAGCTGGCCGCGCACGACACCACCGCGGCAATTGCGGCGCGCAGCGTGACGAATGCCGTGGAAGCCCACATTACCCAGCACCTGTTCGACTATGGATTCTTTAAAACTGGAAATTAAAACGCTTCTGATCGAAGCCCTCGATCTCGAAGACCTGAGCCCCGCCGATATCGACGACGACGCCCCGTTGTTCGGTTCCGACGGCATCGGTCTCGATTCGATCGACGCGCTCGAAATCGGCATCGTGCTGCGCAAACAATACCAATTGACCATCGCGGCGAACGACGAACGCACGCGCGAGCACTTTCGCTCGATCAACACGCTTGCCGCGTTGGTCGAGAGTCAGCGCGAAGCGGCGCACGCTGCGAACGAAACCGCAAGGAAGGGGGTTTAATCGTGTCCGAGACTGAGATTCTTGAGCGCATCCGCGCGATCTTTCAGGAAAACTTCGCGATCGAGCCGCAGCGCGTGACGCCCGACGCTCACCTGTTCGAAGACCTCGATCTCGACAGCATCGACGCGGTCGATCTCGCGATCAAGCTGCAGGAGATGACCGGCCGCCGCATCAAGCCGGAGAACTTCAAATCCGTGCGCACGGTCGGCGACGTGATCGGCGCGGTCGAATCGCTGCTCGCGGCGCAAGGCTGATGCCGGTCGCGCACCCGCGCACGCAGATGTCGCAGCCACGTCCCGCCGCGAGCGAATCCGGCGCGCGGCCTCACTGGAGCAGGACCGTCGTGCAGGTGCTGCTGAAACTCGCTTACCCCGCGCTGATCTTGTGCGCATGGCGCTGGGACGCGCCGCGTCTCGTCGGCGGCATGCTGCTGGTGACTTTATGGCTGCAGCGCTGGGCCGGCGGCGGTCCGGTTGCGATGTCGCTGCGGCAGCTTTCCAAGCTCGACTGGAGCGTGGTGGCGATGCTGAGCTGCGCATCGGCGACGATCGTCGTCACCGATAGCGAGCTGCTGCTGCGCTTCTATCCGTCGCTCGTCAATCTCGGTTTGCTGATCGCGTTCGGCGCGACGCTCGTGCGCGGGCCATCGATGATCGAAAAATTTGCGCGCCTCGGCAGTCCCGATCTGCCGCCGGGTGCAGTGCGCTATACGCGGCGCGTGACCCAGGTCTGGTGCGTTTTCTTCGTGCTGAACGGCGCGTTTTCCGTCTACACCGCGCTCTATTGGAGCCGCGCGGCCTGGTCGCTGTACAACGGCGCGATCGCCTACGGACTGATCGGCGCGCTGCTGGCGGGCGAATACGTATGGCGACGTCTGTTCGTGCTGCCGCGCGCCGCGCGAGCGGATTCGGAGGCCGCCTGATGCTCGCGTTGCATGATCTGCTGTCGGCCGATGCCGCGCTTGCGACGTCCGCCGCACCGGTGTGCCGCGATGGCGCCGTGCTGCTCGATCGCGCGGCGTTTCGCGCGCGCGTCGAGGGCTTGATCGAGCTCGTGCGAACGCCCGACGCGCGGCGCTGCGCGCTTTGCATCGACGATCCGTTCGAGTTCGCCTGCGCATTGTTCGCGCTGTTCGCGTGCGGCAAGGAGCCGGTGATTCCGGCCAATGCAACGCCGGGCTATCTCGCCGATCTCGCGCACGCCTACGACTTCCTGCTGACGGATGCGGATCTGCCGCCGTTCGTCGCAGCGACGCATCGCACGGCTCACACCGCCCACCCGATCGACGCCCATGCGCCGATGACGCTCTACACATCCGGCAGCAGCGGCATGCCGAAGCCGATCCGCAAGACGCTCGCGCAATTCAACGCCGAAGTCCACACGCTCGAACGGCAATGGGGCGCATTGCTCGGCGACGCGACGATGCTCGCGAGCGTGCCGCATCACCACATCTACGGTTTGCTGTTTCGCGTGTTGTGGCCGCTCGCGGCCGGCCGCGCCTTCGATCGCGCGATCGGCGTCGAGCCGCTGCAGCTGCAGGCGCGCATCGCGCAATGCGGCGCGACGGCGGTGGTGTCGACGCCCGCGCAGCTGTCGCGTTGGCCCGCATTGCCGGGCTTCGCCGCGCTTACGCCCGCGCCGCGCGCGTTCTTTTCGTCGGGTGGCCCGCTCGCGGCCGACGCCGCGCAGGCCTTTGCGGCGAGCTACGGCGCGGCGCCGCTCGAAATCTACGGCAGCACGGAAACCGGCGGGATCGCGTGGCGGCGTCAGGATCAGGGCGACGCATGGCAGCCGGTCGCCGGCGCCGAGGTGCGCCGCGACGACGACGGCGCGCTGTGCGTGCGCTCGCCGCATCTCGACCACGACGGCTGGCATCGCACCGGCGATCGCATCGCGTTCGATGCCGACGGGCGCTTCCGCTTGCAAGGGCGCCTCGACCGCGTGCTGAAGCTCGGCGGCAAGCGCGTCTCGCTGCCGGAACTCGAGGCGCGTCTCGCGCTGCATCCGTATGTCGCGCAGGCGGCGCTGGTGCCGCTCATAGGCGCGTCGCGCGAACGCGTCGGCGCGGTGGTCGCGCTGACCGAGGCGGGCGGCGCTGCGTTGTGCGACGAAGGCCGCGTCGCGCTGGCGAAAACGCTGCGCCGGCATCTGGCCGATTACTTCGATGCGGTCGTGCTGCCGCGTCATTGGCGTTTTCGCGTGAGCCTGCCATTCGACGCGCGCGGCAAGCTGCCCGCGAGCGCGGTTGCGGCCGCGTTCGCGCCGCTCGCCGAGGGCATGGAAGTGCTCGCCGAAACGCGCGTCGGCGACATGCGCGTCTGCGACATGCGCGTCTGCGACACGCTGCACTACGTGCTGCGCGTGCCGCAGTCACTCCAGCATTTCGCCGGCCACTTTCCGGGTCTGCCGATTCTGCCGGGCGTCGTGCAGGTCGACTGGGCAGCGCGGCTCGCGGCCGGGCATTGGCCGCGTGTGCGAGAGGTGGCATCGGTCGATCGTCTGAAGTTCATGGCGCCGGTGTTGCCCGGTGCGGTGCTCGAACTCACGCTCGCCTATGATGCCGCGCGCCGGTGTGTGCAGTTCGCGTACCGGCTCGACGGACGCGAATGCGCGTCGGGCTTGCTCGTGCATCGGGAGGACGCGTGATGACGTTCGCGCCCTGCATCGTCATTCCGATCTACAACCACAAGGACGCGATCGGAGCGAGCGTCGCGCATCTCGCGGTGCACGGCCTGCCGCTCTTCGTCGTCGACGACGGCAGCGACGCGCCGACCCAGCGGGTACTCGCCGCGCTCGCGCTGCAATACGCGCAGCAGATGACGCTGTTGCGTCTGCCGGCAAACGGCGGCAAGGGCGCGGCAGTGATGGCGGGCCTGCGCGCGGCGCGCGCCGCGGGCTACACGCACGCGCTGCAGATCGACGCCGACGGCCAGCACGATGCGACCGATGTGCCGCGCTTCATCGATGCCGCGCGCGCCGAACCCGGCGCGGTGATTCTCGGCCGTCCGGTCTACGACGACAGCGTGCCGAAGGCACGTCTGTACGGCCGCTATCTGACCCACGTGTGGGTGTGGATCGAGACGTTATCGCTGACGATTCGCGATTCGATGTGCGGCTTTCGTCTGTATCCGCTCGCGCTCGCGTGCGAGCTGATCGACAGCGTGCGACTACCCACGCGCATGGACTTCGACATCGAGATCCTCGTGCGTCTCTACTGGCGCCGCGCCGCGTTCCGCTCGATCCCGACGCGCGTGACCTACGCGGCCGACGGCGTGTCGCATTTCGACGTGCTGTGGGACAACGTCCGAATCAGCCGCAGCCATACGCGGCTCGTGTTCGGGATGCTGTGGCGTCTGCCGATGCTGCTCGCGCACAAGCTGATGCCGCGCCGCGGCGCGCTGGCCGACGCCGCCGATGAAGCCCGGCCCGAAGCCTGGTGGCGCATCGCCGAACGCGGCAGCCGCCTCGGCATGACCCTGCTCGCGCTGAGCTGCAAGCTGTTCGGCCGCCGCTTCACCGCGCTGTGGCTGCATCCGGTCGTCGCGTATTTTCTGCTGACGGGCCGCGCGGCGCGCGCCGCGTCGGACAACTACTTCGCGCATCTGAGCGCGGTCGCGCCGTCGGCGGATACGCCGCGCCCGGGCTGGCTGTCCGCGTATCGCCATATGCTCGCGTTCGCGCAATCGGGCTTCGACAAGCTCGCCGCATGGACCGGCCGCGTCGACGAGACCGACGTCACGTTCGACGATCCTGCGGCGTTCGAAGCACTGCTCGCGAGCGGCAAGGGCGCGCTCGTGATCGGCGCGCACCTCGGCAATCTGGAGATGATGCGCGCGCTCGCCATCCGCGGCGAACACGCGAAGGTCACGGCGGTCGTCTACACCGGGCACGCGCGCCGCTTCAATGAGGTGCTGGCGTCGTCGAATCGCGACTTCGCGCGGCATCTGCTCGAAGTCGGCGACTTCGGTCCCGAGACGGCGGTGCTGATGCAGCAGCGCATCGATGCGGGCGAGCTGCTGGTGATCGTCGGCGATCGGGTGCCGGCGCGCGAGGCGGGACGCACCACCGACGCGCAATTTCTGGGCGCGAGCGCGCGGTTCGCGCAAGGACCCTACGTGCTCGCGCATGCGCTCGGCTGTCCGGTCTACCTGTTCTTCTGCCTGAAGGAACGCGACGGTTATCGCATGTATTTCGAGCCGTTCGCCGAGCGCATCGAGCTGCCGCGCCGCGAACGCGCGCAGCATCTGGCAGCGTGGGCGCAACGCTACGCGCTGCGCCTCGAACACTATTGCCGCAAGGCCCCTTACCAATGGTTCAATTTCTTCGATTTCTGGGCCAGCCCCGAGCGAGGCGCAAATGGCCGACCATGATCTGAACGATGTGCGGCACGCACGCGCTGTTACGAGTGCCGCGGCGCATGTGGATGCCGGTGCCGCTGCCGATCGCGCGCCGGTCGTCGTCGGTGCGCGCCGACTGACGATAGAAGAGGTTGTCGCGATTGCGCGGCAACGTGCGTGCGTCGCGGTGAGCGACGATCCCGCATGGCGTGCGCGCATCGAGCGCGGCGCGGCGTTCCTGCGCCGCCAGTTGGCTGCCGGCGCGACCGTGTACGGCGTCAACACCGGTTATGGCGACGCCTGCGTGGTCGAGGTGCCGATGGCGCTCGTCGAGGCGTTGCCGCTGCAACTGACGCGTTATCACGGCTGCGGCATGGGCGCGTATCTCGACGATGCGCAAACCCTTGCCGTGATCGCCGCGCGTCTCAATTCGCTCGCGTACGGTTTTTCGGGCGTGCGTACGGTGCTGCTCGAACGCCTCGCGGCCTTGATCAATCATCGCGTGTTGCCGCGCATTCCGTCCGAGGGTTCGGTCGGCGCGAGCGGCGATCTCACGCCGCTGTCGTACGTGGCGGCGGCGCTCGCGGGCGAGCGCGACGTGCAGTACGCCGGTGCGCTGCGCGCGGCGCGCGAAGTGTGGACCGAGCTCGGTGTCGAGCCGCTGACGCTCGCGCCGAAGGAAGGCCTCGCGCTGATGAACGGCACGGCCGTGATGACGGGCCTCGCGTGTCTCGCGGTGGCGCGTGCGGAACATCTGACGCGGCTTGCCGCGCGTTTGACCGCAATGGCGACCGTCGCGCTCGACGGCCGCGCCGCGCACTTCGACGCGACGCTGTTCGACGTGAAGCCGCACGCGGGCCAGGCCGAAGCGGCCGCGTGGATCCGCGCCGATCTGGCCGGCCGCGCCGACACGCCCGGGCATCGCCTGCAGGACCGCTATTCGATTCGCTGCGCGCCGCACGTGATCGGCGTCGCGCGCGATGCGCTGGGCTGGGTGCGCCGCGACGTCGAAAACGAGCTGAACAGCGCGAACGACAATCCGCTCGTTGATCCCGACAACGAACGCATCTTGCACGGGGGCAACTTCTATGGCGGCCATATCGCGTTCGCGATGGATGCGCTGAAGGTCGCCGTCGCCAATCTGGCGGATCTGATGGACCGGCAGCTCGCGTTGCTCGTCGATGTCAACTTCAACAACGGCTTGCCGCGCAATCTGTCGGGCGCGGCGCCCGAACGCGCGGCGATCAATCACGGCTTCAAGGCCGTGCAGATTTCGACGTCCGCATGGACCGCCGAGGCGCTGAAGAACACGATGCCCGCGAGCGTGTTTTCGCGCTCGACCGAGGCGCACAATCAGGACAAGGTCAGCATGGGCACGATCGCCGCGCGCGACTGCCTGCGCGTGCTCGAATTGACGGAGCAGGTCGCCGCCGCGCACACGCTCGCGACCGTGCAGGCCGTGCATTTGCGCTTGCGCATCGACAGCGCGACGCCGGTGCCCGCGCCGCTGCGCGTATTCATCGACGAGGTGGGCGCGTACTCGCCCTTCGTCGGCGAGGACCGCGCGCTCGAAGGCGAGCTGCGCGCGCTGAGCGCGCGCATTGCCGCGTGCGAACTGCTGGACATGGTGGACGATCGCCAAGGAGTCAACGCATGAGCGAGCCCGCGAAAACGCAGCACGTGCTCGCCGCGAGCGCGACCGTCGAAGTGCCGTTTCACGACGTCGACGCGATGAACGTGTGCTGGCACGGCAATTATCTGAAGTACTTCGAGCTGGGCCGCGCGGCGCTGTTGCGCGCGTTCGACTACGACTATCGCGAGATGCGGGCGTCCGGCTATCTGTGGCCGATCGTCGAGGCGCATCTGAGGTACGTGCGGGCCGCCGTGTACGGACAGAAGATCGAGGTGCGCGCGCAACTGCTCGAATACGAAAACCGCCTGAAAATAGGCTATGAAATCGTCGATTGCGCGTCGGGCGCGCGGCTCACGAAGGGCTATACGATCCAGGTCGCCGTCGACGCCGCCACCGAGGAATTGCAGTTCGTGTCGCCGCCGGTCGTATTCGAAAAGCTGGAGCGCGTATGGGGACGGTGAACCGGTGCGCGCTGGGAGCGCTCGTGTCGCGGCTGGCGGGGGCGATCGTCGCAATAGGGGCGCTTGCATTGGCAGCGGCGTCGGCCGATGCGGCCACCGCCAGCAATACGGCTCCAGCCGCCGACGCCGCCGGCAACGCCAACGCCGCGCTCGTCTCGCAGATCGCCGCGCATCTCGCGCAGCCCAAGGGCGTGCGCGCGCAATTCACGCAGACGCAGACGCTTGCCGCGATGAAGCAGCCGCTCGTCAGCAACGGCACCTTGCTGTTCTTCCGCGAGCGCGGCGTGATCTGGCGGATCGACACGCCGTACAAGGCCACCTACGTGATCACCGACGCTGGTGTTGCGCAACTCGACGCCAGCGGCCGCCGCGTGAGCACGCATAGCGCGCAGGGCAGCCGCGGCGTCGCGCAAGTGTCGAAGATGATGCGCGCGATGCTCGGCGGCGATCTGTCGGCGCTGTACTCGCAGTTCGACGTGAGCGCCGAAGGCAGCGCCGCGCAATGGCGCATGCGACTCACGCCGAATCAACCGCAGCTCGCGCAATCGATCAAGGGCCTCGACATGAGCGGCGGCGAGTATCTGCAAAACCTGCGCATCACGCTCGCGAACGGCGACGTGACGAAGCTCGAGTTCGCGAACAGCACGGCCGTTGCCGAGCCGACGCCGGACGAGCGCAGCCTGTTCGGAGCGCCGTGATGGACATGCCGCAGCAGCGAACCGCGAAACATGCGTGGGGCGTGCGCGCCGCATGGCTCGTGCTCGCGCTGCTGGCGGCGCTGTATTGCGGCTGGCGCTTCGCCGGAGCGTCGCCGCTCGAAACCAATCTGCTCGCGCTGCTGCCCGCGACCGAAGCGGACCCGGTCGCCGAGAAAGCGGTCGACACGCTCGCGAGCGCGCTCGGCGATCGCACCGTGCTGCTCGTCACGAGCCGCGACGATGCGCACGCGAAAGCGGCCGCGAAGCAGCTGGGCGCGTCGCTGCAAAAGAGCGGCGCATTCGCCTCGGTGACGGCCGAACTGCCGCCGTTCGACCTGTCGCAGATCTCGGCGCTGTATCTGCCATACCGCTTCGGCCTGCTCGCGCCGGCCGATCGCACCGCGCTCACGACCGCGCGCGCGACGACGCTGCACGACATGCTCGCGCAGCGCATCTACAGTCCGCTGCAAGGCGGCCTCAGCACGCAACTCGCCGACGATCCGTTCGGCTGGCTCGAACGCTGGCTCGGCAATCTGCCGCTCGCGACGTCGAATCTTGAAGTCGAGGACAACCTGCTGGTGTCGCATCGTCACGACGCGCATGGCGACATGACCAGCGTGCTGGTCATCGCGACGCTGCCGGGCTCCGCCTACGCAACAAAGACGCAGCGCGCGGTACACGCGGCGCTCGCCGATGCGGAAAGCGCGTTGCGTCAGACGTTCCCCGACGTATCGGTTGCACGCACGGGCGCCGTGTTCTACGCCGAGGCCGCGCGCAGCGCTTCCGAACGCGAGGTGCACGTGATCGGCATGGCGTCGCTCGCCGGCATCGCGCTGCTGATGATGTGGGTGTTCCGCTCGCCGCGTCTGTTGCTGCTCGGCTTCGTATCGACCGCGCTCGGCATCGTCTGCGCGCTCGCGGCGACGCTGCTGATTTTCGGCAAGCTGCATCTGTTGACGCTCGTGTTCGGCGCGAGCCTGATCGGCGAGGCCGTCGATTACTCGATCCAGTATTTCGTCGTCTATCTCGGCGCGGGCCGCGACTGGGATGCACGGCTCGGCGCGCGGAGGGTACGGCCCGCGCTGGGCGTTGCGCTGGCGACGAGTTTGCTCGGCTACGCGATCCTGATGTGGGTGCCGTTCCCCGCGTTGAAGCAGATCGCGTGCTTCGCGATGGTGGGCATCACGACCGCGTTCGCGTCGGTGCTGTGGCTGCTGCCCGCGCTGCTCACGCGCGCGCCGAAGCACAGCCCTCGGCGCCTGTTCGCGGGCGCGGCGCGGCTGCTCGCGCGCTGGCAGCATGCGCTCGGCGGCAAGCGCGCTTGGCTGGTCGCCGCGCTGCTGCTGATCGCGTCGGTGCCCGGCTGGCTGCGTCTGAGCAGCGACGACGACATCCATCTGCTGATCCAGCGTGATGCGTCGCTGGCCGCGCAGGAAGACACGGTGCGCGAGGCGGTCGGCGTCGATAACAGCGCGCAGTTTTTCGTCGTGCGCGGCGCGACCCAGGAAGCGGTGCTGCAACGCGCCGAAGCGCTCGGTGCGAAGCTCGATGCGCTGAACGGCAGCGCCGATAGCGTCGGCGGCTACCAGTCGGTCGCGCAGTTCGTGCCGTCCGCGCAACGTCAGCGCGAGGATCGCGCGCTGCTCGCGCGGCATGTGTTCGGCGACTTCGCAGCGTTGCGTGCGACGCTGCTGCAAGCGGGCTTCAAGGACGAAGTCGCCGATGCGTGGCTCGCCGGCTTCGCCAAGCCGCCCGCGCCGCTCACCGTCGAGCGCTGGCTCGCGGCGCCTTGGTCGCAGCCGTATCGGCATCTGTGGCTCGGCGCGGTGGGATCGAACGACAAGAATCGGGCTCGTCAACCTGGCTACGCGGCCGTCGTGATCCCGCAAGGCGTGACGCCGCGCAACGAGCCCGCGCTGATCGCGCTCGCGCGCGGCCTGCCCGGCGTCGTGTTCGTCGATAAGGCCGCGAGCGTGTCGAGGCTGTTCGGCGCGTATCGCGTGGATAGCGGCTGGTGGCTCGGCGGCGCGCTCGTGCTCGTGTGCGTGCTGCTGATGCTGCGCTACGGCGCGCGCGGGGGTATCGCCACGACCTTGCCCGTGCTGTTCGCGGTCGGCGTCGCGCTGGCGGTGTTCGGCTACGCGGGCGTGCCGCTCAATCTGTTCAACTGGCTCGCGCTGATGCTGGTGCTTGGCGTCGGCGCAAACTATGCGGTGTTCCTGCGCGAAGGCTGCGCGCGCGCAGAGGCGGATCTCGGCGCGGTGTGGACCGGCGTGCTGCTGTCGGCGGCGACCACGTTGTTGTCGTTCGGCATGCTCGGCGTGAGCGCGATGCCCGCGCTCAAAAGCTTCGGCACCACGCTCGCGCTCGGCATCGCGGTGGCGGTGCTGCTCGCGCCTCTCGGCATGCCATCGGCAGCGCGCTCGGGCAAGTCATCGGAACCACGGAGGGCGGCATGAAAGCGCCAACAGTTTATTTGCACACTCTAGGCATGATCAACGCGCTCGGCGGCGACGTCGACGAGATCGTGCCGGCGCTCGCCGCCGCGCGCTCGCCCGGCATGGGCAATGTGCATACCGGCATCGGTGACGCGTTCGTCGGCAGCGTCCTCGCGCCGCTCGATCTCGCGCCGCGCGCCGACCTCGCGCGCTACGACTGCCGCAACAACCGGCTGCTGCTCGCGGCGCTCGCGCAGATCGCGCCCGCGCTCGAAGCCGCGCGCGAGCGCTACGGCCCGCAGCGCATCGGCGTCGTGCTCGGCACCAGCACGTCGGGCATCGAGGCGGCCGAAACCGCGTTCGTCTATCACGCACGAGCCGGCGCGTTGCCGGCCAACTTCAACTATCGGCAAATGGAAATCGGCACCGCCGCGCCGTTCGCTGCCGCCGCGCTCGGCGTGCACGGGCCGGCGTTTACGATTTCGACCGCGTGCACGTCGAGCGCGAAGGCGTTCGCGTCGGCGCGTCGGCTGCTGCAATTGCAGCTATGCGATGCGGTCGTCGTCGGTGGTGTCGATTCGCTATGCGAATTGACGGTGCAGGGCTTTGCGTCGCTCGAATCGACCAGCAGCGCGCGCACCAATCCGATGAGCCGCAATCGCCGCGGCATCAACGTCGGCGAGGGCGCGGCCGTGTTCCTGATGAGCCGCGACGAAGCGGCGGTGCGGCTCGCGGGCCTCGGCGAATCGAGCGACGCGCATCATATTTCGGCGCCGGACCCGCAGGGCGTCGGTGGCGAACTCGCGCTTCGCGAAGCGCTCGCGGACGCGGGCATCGCGGCCTCGGCGGTCGGCTATGTGAATCTGCACGCGACCGCCACGCAGAAGAACGACGAAATCGAAGCGCATCTGATGGCGCGCGTGTTCCCCGGCGGCGTCGCCGCGAGCGGCACCAAGCCGTTGACCGGCCACCAGCTCGGCGCGGCCGGCGCGACCGAACTCGGCTTCGCGTGGCTCACGCTTGCGCGCCAGAACGCGACGCTGCCGCCGCATCTATGGGACGGCGAGGCCGATCCCGCGCTGCCCGCGCTCGATCTCGTCGCGGGCGCGCGCCATCTGCCGCGCGGCACGGGCACGCAGTACGCGATGAGCAATTCGTTCGCGTTCGGCGGCAGCAATGTCAGCCTGATTCTCGCCCGGTAAAGCGCATGACGACTCCGCCACTCACTGTCGAGCAACTCGTGCGTCAGCCGATCGAGGCGATCATCCCGCATCGCGGCAGCATGCTGCTGCTCGATGCGATCGACACGTTCGCCGACACCACGCTGAGCGCCATCGCCAAGGTCGACCCGCACGCATGGTATGCCGACGCCGCCGGCGCGATGCCCGCGTGGATCGGCATCGAGCTGATGGCGCAGGCGATCGCCGCGCACATCGCGCTCGTCGCGATGCGCGGCGGCGGTCATGCGCGTCCCGGCGTGCTGCTCGGCTCGCGCAGCTATCAGGCCTTGCAGCCGGTGTTCCAAAGCGGCGCGCGTTTGCGCGTTCACGTGAGCGAGCTGCTGCGCAGCGACGCAGGCCACAGTGCCTACGAATGCACGATCGACGACGGCGACGCGCGCTGTGCCGAAGCGGTGATCAAGGTGTTTCAACCGCCCGATTTCCAGTCATTCATCGAAGGGAGTATGAGTTCATGAGCCGGCGAGTTCTCGTTACCGGCGCAAGCCGCGGCATCGGCCGCGCGATTGCGTACAAGTTGGCCGCCGACGGGTTCGCCGTGACCGTGCATTGCCGCACCGGACGCAGCGAAGCCGACGCGGTCGCGACGGGCATCGCCGCACAGGGCGGCACGGCGCGCGTGCTGCAATTCGACGTGCGCGAGCGCGCGGTGTGCCGCGAGGCGCTCGAAGCCGACGTCGCCGCGCACGGTCCGTACTACGGCATCGTGTGCAGCGCGGGTGTCACGCGCGACGCGGCGTTTCCGGCCCTCACCGGAGAAGACTGGGACGTCGTGATCGAAACCGGCCTCGATGCCTTCTACAACGTCGTGCATCCGCTGACGATGCCGATGGTGCGCGCGCGCCAGGGCGGTCGTATCGTCACGATCGCGTCGGTGTCGGGCGTGATGGGCAATCGCGGCCAGGTCAATTACAGCGCCGCGAAAGCGGGACTGATCGGCGCGACCAAGGCGCTCGCGGTCGAGCTCGCGTCGCGCAACATCACCGTCAATTGCGTCGCGCCGGGGTTGATCGAAACCGGCATGCTCGAACAGGTGACGCTCGATCACGCGCTGAAGACCGTGCCGATGAACCGCGTCGGCCAGCCGGCGGAGGTCGCGTCGGTGGTGAGCTTTCTGATGTCGGATGGCGCGTCGTATGTGACGCGCCAGGTGATCGGCGTGAACGGCGGGATGGTCTGATGAAGCGCGTCGTCATCACCGGCATGGGCGGCGTGAGCGCGTTCGGCGATAGCTGGGACGCGGTTCAAGCGCGCCTGAAGCGCGGCGAGAACGCGGTGCGGCGCATGTCCGAGTGGGATTACTTCGAGTCGCTGCATACGCGGCTCGCGTGTCCGCTGCCCGGGTTCACGATCCCCGCGCATTACCCGCGCAAGAGAGTGCGTTCGATGGGCCCGGTGTCGCTGTACTCGGTGCGCGCGAGCGAACTCGCGCTCGCCGACGCGGGCCTCGCCGACGACACGAGCATCGCGGATGGCCGCATGGGCGTCGCGTACGGTTCGTCGTCGGGCTCGGTGCAGCCGATCCGCGCGTTCGGCACGATGCTCGAAACCGGCTTGATGAGCAACGTCACGTCGAACAGCTACGTGCAGATGATGCCGCACACGACGGCCGTCAACGTGAGCCTGTTCTGGGACCTCAAAGGCCGCATCATCCCGACCTCGTGCGCGTGCGCGTCGGGCAGCCAGGCGATCGGCTATGCGTACGAGGCGATCCAGTCCGGCAAACAGACACTGATGCTCGCGGGCGGCGCGGAAGAGCTGTCGGGTCCCGCGGTCGCCGTGTTCGACACGCTGTACGCGACCAGCACGCGCAACGACGAGCCGCATCTGACGCCGCGTCCGTTCGATGCCGCGCGCGACGGCCTCGTGGTCGGCGAGGGCGCGGCGACGCTCGTCCTCGAAGAATACGAGCATGCGCTGGCGCGCGGCGCGCGGATTCATGCGGAAGTGGTCGGCTTCGGCTGCAACTCGGACGGCGCGCACATGACGCAACCCACCGCCGACACGATGGCGCTCGCGATGCAACTCGCGCTGCGCGACGCGCAATTGCCGCCCGAAGCGATTGCCTACGTGAACGCGCACGGTACGTCGACCGATCGCGGCGACATCGCCGAAAGCCATGCGACCGCGCAGACCTTCGGCGCGCGCATGCCGATCAGCTCGCTGAAAAGCTATGTGGGCCATACGCTAGGCGCGTGCGGCGCGATCGAGGCGTGGTGGACGATCGAGATGATGAAGCGCAACTGGTACGTGCCCACCCTGAATCTCGACCACCTCGATCCGGCTTGCGCGCCGCTGGATTACATCGTCGGCGGCGCGCGCGAGATCGACGCCGAGTACGTGATGAGCAACAACTTCGCGTTCGGCGGCATCAACACGTCGCTGATTTTCCGGCGCGTTCGATGAGCACAGGCCTGCAACGCGTGGTCGTGACCGGCATGGGCATCGTGTCGTGTCTCGGCAATACGCTCGACGAAGTCTGCGCTGCGTTGCGCGCGGGGCGCTCACGCGTCGAGCGTATCGATGCGTGGCGCGAGCGCGGGTTTGCATCGCAAGTCGCGGGCGTGGCGTCGGTCGCGCACGAGGCGCCGTTCGAGCGCAAGCTCGAACGCTTCATGGGCGACACCGCGCGCTTTGCGTGCCACGCGGCGCGACGCGCGATCGACGATGCAAGGCTCGACCTCGCTTCATTGCAGTCGCCGCGCGCGGGTGTCGTGATCGGCTCGGGCGTCGGCACGATGGCGAGCTACGACGCGGCGCTCGCGATCGCGCACACGCGCGGCGTCGACAAGGTGCCGCCGTACACGGTGCCGCATACGATGAGCAGCACCGCGTCGGCGAACGTCGCGCAGATGTTCGGGCTCGAAGGCGTCAGCTATTCGCCGTCATCGGCATGCACGACGTCGGCGCTCGCGATCGGGCAGGCGATGCAGCTGATCCAGACCGGCCGCCAGCAGATCGTGCTCGCGGGCGGCAGCGAAGCGCTGCACGACAACACGACGCTGATGTTCGACGCGATGGGCGCGCTGTCGCGCCGCTTCAACGACACGCCCCACAGTGCATCGCGGCCGTACGACACGCAGCGCGACGGTTTCGTGATCGCGTCGGGCGGCGGCGTGCTCGTGCTCGAAGCGCTCGACCGTGCGCTCGCGCGCGGCGCGCGCATCTACGCGGAGCTGAGCGGCTTCGGCGATTGCACCGATCGCGCGGGCATGGTCGCGCCGCATGCGGCCGGCATCGCGCGCGCGATGCGCGGCGCGCTCGAGCAGGCGGGCCGGCGTCCCGACTACGTGAACACGCAGGCGCCGTCCACCCCGCTCGGCGATCTCGAAGAGCTGCACGCGTTGCGCGACGTGTTCGGTGCATCGGCGCAAGGGTTGCCCGCGTTTTCGTCGACCAAGGGCATGACCGGGCATTCGCTCGGCGCGTGCGGCGCGCACGAAGCGATCTATACGCTGTTGATGATGCGCGACGGCTTTATCGCGGCGACCGCGCTGGTCGATACGCCGGAGCCGCAAGTGCGGAACATGCCGCTCGTGCGCGTGACGCGCGACGCGCGCATCGACACGGCGATGTCGGTTTCTTTCGGGTTCGGCGGGAGTTGCGCGAGCCTGATGTTCGAAGCGTGGCGAGGCTCGCATACGGCGCGGCAACGCACGCAAACCGTTGGAGGAGTGATTTGAACAGCGATTCTTCAAAGCGGACCGTGGTCGACGTCGCGATCATCGGCGCGGGTCCCGCCGGCGCGGTGGCCGCCGCGCTGCTGCGTAAGGCGGGCCGCTCGGTGCTGGTGCTGGAGCGTCAGCACTTTCCGCGCTTCTCGATCGGCGAGAGCCTGTTGCCGCAAAGCATGGCGTACCTCGAAGAGGCCGGCATGCTGCAGGCCGTCGTCGAGGCGGGCTTCCAGTACAAGAACGGCGCGCGCTTCGTATATCGCGACCAGAGCTCGTCGTTCGACTTTCGCGACAAGCATTCGCCGGGCTGGGGCACCACGTACCAGGTCGAGCGCGCGCTGTTCGACGACGTGCTGATTCGCTGCGCGGCCGCGCAGGGTGCCGACGTGCGGTTCGGCCACACCGTGAGCGCGGTGCGCACGGGCGCGGCACCGGTGCTCGACGTCGTCGATGAAAGTGCCGACGCGTATCGGGTCGAAGCGCGTTTCGTGCTCGATGCGAGCGGCTTCGGGCGCGTGCTGCCGCGCCTGCTGAAGCTGGAGACGCCGACGCGCATGCCGACGCGCGCCGCATTGTTCACGCACGTGTGCGACGGGCTCGCGCTCGACGACATCGATCGCAACAAGATCTGCATCGCGACGCATCCCGAGCGTCGCGACGTGTGGTTCTGGATGATTCCGCTCGCGGGCGGCCGTTGTTCGGTGGGATGCGTCGCCGAGGCGAGTTTTCTCGACGTGCCGGAGGCACAGCGCGAGGCGACGCTGCGCGCGCTGATCCGGCAGGAGCCGACGCTGAACCGGCTGATCGGGCAGGCGCCATTCCTGATGCCGGTGCGGCAGATCGGCGGCTACGCGGCGAATGTCGCGAGTCTGCATGGGCCGGGCTATGCGCTGCTCGGCAATGCGGGCGAGTTTCTCGATCCGGTGTTTTCCTCGGGCGTGACGATCGCGCTGCGCTGCGCGCATCTGGCGGCGCGCGCGCTGAACCGGCAGCTCGACGGCGCGACGGTCGACTGGTCAGCCGATTACGACGTGCCGTTGCGCAAGGGCATCGATACGTTCCGGGCATTCGTCGAGCGCTGGTACACGGGCGAGCTGCAGGACATCATCTACTACCCGGAACCGGCGACGCCGATCCGCCGCATGATCTGCGCGGTGCTCGCCGGTTACGCGTGGGACGAGTCGAATCCGTACGTCGCGGATCCGGTGCGGCGCCTCAACGCGTTGCACGAGGTGTGCAAGGCGGGCTGAGGCGGGCCTCGCCTCCAGTCAGCGGCAACGCAGCTTCGAGCCAGCCTCAAGCCGCGATCTTCGCGCGCCCCGGCACACGCTGGCGCGCGTCGTCGCGATGATGCACGCACTTGCCGGCCGCATACGTTTCATACACGGCGCGATCGTCACCGAGCAGCGCGAACGCGAACAGCAGCTCCTCGAGCGATTCGCGCCGCGCGGTGCGGCGCGCGAGCAGCGGCGTCGCCTGCGGATCGAGCACGACGAAGTCCGCTTCCGAGCCGTCCCTCAGCGTGCCGATCTTGTCGCCGAGATCGAGCGCTTCGGCCGCGCCGGCGGTCGCGAGATAGAACATGCGCGTCGCCGTCAGATGATGGCCGCCGAGGCGCGCAACCTTGTGCGCTTCGTTCATCGTCTGCAGCATCGAGAACGACGTGCCGCCGCCGACATCGGTCGCGAGGGCGATCGGCATGCCGGCCGAGTCGGCCTTGTCGAAGTCGAACAGGCCGCTGCCGAGGAACAGGTTCGAGGTCGGGCAGTGCGAGGCGAGCGCGCCGGTTTGCGCCATGCGCCTGCGGTCCTCGTCGTCGAGGTAGATGCAATGGCCGTACACCGCGCGACGGCGCAAGAGCCCATAGTGATCGTAGATGTCGAGATAGCTGCGGTGGCCGGGGAACAGCTCGGCGACCCATTTCACCTCGTCGGTGTTCTCGGCGACGTGGCTCTGAACGAACACGTCCGGATGCAGCCGCGCGAGCGCGCCGCATGCTTCGAGCTGCGCCTCGGTCGAGGTCGGCGCGAAGCGCGGCGTCAGCGCGTACATCTGGCGGCCGCGATCGTGCCAGCGGCCGATCAGCTCGGCGCTGTCGTCGTAGCCCGATTGCGCGGTGTCGCGCAGGAACGCGGGGCAGTGGCGGTCCATCAGCACCTTGCCCGCGACCATGCGCAGATTGCGCGCTTCGCTCTCGGCGAAGAGGGCGTCGGCGGATTCCTTGTGCACCGTGCAGTACACGAGCGCGGTCGTCGTGCCGCAGGCGAGCAGTTCGTCGAGGAAAAAGCTCGCCGTGTCGCGGGCGTGCGCGATGTCGGCGAAGCGGCGCTCGGTTGGGAACGTGTACGTGTCGAGCCACGGCAGCAGACCCGGCGCCGGCGACGCGATCATGTCGGTCTGCGGATAGTGGATGTGGGTATCGATGAAGCCCGGCACGATCAGCTTGTCGCGCCGCTCCACGACCTGCGTGCTGGGCGCGAGCCGCGACGCGAGCGCCGCATACGCGTCCGCCGCGACGACGCGGCCGTCTTCCACGATCAGGAGACCGTCCTCGTGGAACACCACGGCGTTCGGCGCGTGCGCCGGATCGCCGTTGAAGGTCAGCAGAGGGGCGCGGAATGCCGCTTGCGCCGCTTGCGCGGTATGAGCCGATTCAGTCATGGAAAAGCTGTCTCCGAATGTTGAAAGCTGGGTGGCGCAGGCAGCGGCAGCGGCTTCCCGGTTCGGGTCGTTGCCGTTTGCCCGAACGAAGCGAAGCCGCCGGCCGCCGACGTCGGTCGAGGCCCGTCAGTTGAAATCCGTCGGCGCGCGGCTCAGTGCCGCCACTCAGTGCCGCCAATACGCGTCGAGCTTACCGATCAGCATGGCGCATTCCTCGGGCGTCACGAACGACGCCTCGAAGCCGTTGCGGATGATCGTGTAGACCTCGGCGTCGTCGAGCTTCAGCGCGTCGATCGTCGCCAGATAGTTCGCGTTCACGTAGCCGCCGAAATAGGCCGGATCGTCGGAATTGACGGTCACCGCGACGCCGCGATCGAGCAGGTCTTTCAGCGTGTGCCTGGTCAGGTCGTCGAACACGCACAGCTTCAGGTTCGACAGCGGGCACACGGTCAGCGCGACGCGCGTATCGGCGAGACGCGTAACGAGCGCGGGGTCCTCGATGCTGCGCACGCCGTGATCGACGCGGTCGACCTTCAGCACGTCGAGCGCTTCGTAGATGTAGGACGGCGGGCCTTCCTCGCCCGCATGCGCGACGAGCTTCAGACCGAGCGCGCGCGCCTTCGCGAACACGCGCTCGAACTTCGACGGCGGATGGCCGCGTTCCGACGAATCGAGCCCCACGCCGATCAGCCGATGCTCGTACCGCTCGAACAGCGGCAGCGCTTCGTCGAAGGTGGCGAGCGCATCGTCCTCGGACAGATGGCGCAGGAAACACAGGATCAGCTTGCTCGACATGCCGCGCTTCTCCGCGTCGGCGAGCGCGCGTTCGATGCCGGCCACGACGGTCGCGATCCGCACGCCGCGCTCGGTATGCGTCTGCGGGTCGAAGAAGATTTCGCTATGCACGACGTTGTCGGCGAGACAGCGCTCGACGTAGGCCATCGTCATGTCGTAGAAGTCCTGCTCGTGCAGCAGCACGCTCGCGCCCGCGTAGTAGATGTCGAGGAACGATTGCAGGTCGGTGAACGCATAGGCGGCGCGCAAGGCTTCCACCGAGTCGTAGGCGAGCTTCACGCCGTTGCGTTGAGCGAGCGCGAAAATCAGCTCGGGTTCGAGCGAGCCTTCGATGTGGATATGCAACTCGGCCTTCGGTGCGCGCGCGGTTTTGTCGGCGAGCGTAACGGAGGAAACAGGGGTAGCGGTTGTCGGGTTCATCGTGGTTTGGAATCGTGTGTTGGGTAACGAGCGGCGCAGGCCGCGTATCAAACCGCCTGCGTCGGGTGGCGCGCACCCGCGTTCGCCTCGACGGCCTGCAGCACCTGCGCGGCCGCCGAGATCGCGATGACCTCGGGCGACTTGTCGACGATGCCGTCGACGCCGAGCGGACATTTCATCCGCGCGATCCGCGCCGGATCGATGCCGCGAGCCGCGAGCCGATGCTCGAACTGCTTGCGCTTGGTATGCGAGCCGATCATGCCGAAGAACGCGAAGTCGCCGCGCCGCAGGATGCGTTCGGCCAGTTCGAGATCGCGCGCGTGGTTGTGCGTCATCACGACGAAGTACGTGTTCGGCGCGGCCTGATCGATCGCCTCGTCGGGTGCGTCGTTCGCGTCGATCGTCACGTTCGGCGCGTGCAGCGCATCGAGCGACGCAAACTGCGCGTCGCGCTCGTCGACCCAGCGCACCGTGCAAGGTAGTGTCGCCAGCACGCGCACGAGCGCCGCGCCGACGTGACCGGCGCCGAACAGCACGACGGCGAATTCGCCCGGCGCGATGGTTTCGGTCAGGAGCGCGCTGCTGTCGTCGAAACCGGCGCCGTCCCACAGCAGACAGTCGGCGCCGTCGATGCCGGGCTCGGGCTCGGACAGCATCACCGCATCCGGCGCGGGGCCGAATGATACGCTACGCACCGTCGATTGCCCCGCCGCGAGGCGCTTGGCGAGCGACGTGAGCCAGCCGAGATCGCCGACGTCGAGCCGCTCGAACGCGAGGATCACGGCGCCGCCGCAGCACTGGCCGAGGCTCGGCCCCAGCGCGAAGCGTTCGAGCCGCCGCATGTGGGGCGCGCGCATGCCGTCGCGCAGCACCTGGCGCGCGGTCTCGATCGCCTTCCATTCGAGGTGGCCACCGCCAATCGTATGCCTGGCCGCCTCGCGCGTGACGATCATCTTCGTGCCGGCTTCGCGCGGCGCCGAACCTTCGACGCGCGCGACCGTCACCAGCACGGCGGCGTCGCCATGCGCGAGCAGATGTTGCAGGTCAGTGAGCCAGGCTTGCATCCGGCGATTCTCCGTGGGGGGCCGCGTGGGGCGTTTGCGCGGCGGGTTGCGTGTTTGTGTCGGTGCTATCGGGGTGCGCGGCGGCTTCGGTCGGATCTGCGGTCTGCGACGCGTTCATCGCACTCAACGCGTCCAGCGCATCGAGTATCGCCTCGGGCGTCGCCGGCGCGCGCAACGGCGGAGCATGTCGCGCGCCCGGCACTGCGGCCGCGATCGCGTCGCGAATCGCGAGAAACACCGAAAACGGCAGCAGCAACGGCGGCTCGCCGACCGCCTTCGAGTGGAACACGGTCGGCTCGGCGTTGCTGTTGTCGTAGAGCCGAACGTGGAACGCGGCGGGCGTGTCGCTGACCGCGGGAATCTTGTACGTCGACGGCGCGTGCGTCATCAGGCGGCCGTCGCGGCTCCACCATAGCTCTTCAGTGGTGAGCCAGCCCATGCCCTGAATGAAGCCGCCTTCGATCTGGCCGAGATCGATCGCCGGATTGATCGACTGGCCCGCGTCGTGCAGCAAGTCCGCGCGCAGGAGCTTCCACTCGCCGGTCAGCGTATCGACGACGACCTCCGACACCGCCGCACCATACGCGAAGTAGTAGAACGGATGACCGGTCAGCGACTTCGCATCCCAATGCACTTTCGGCGTCGCGTAGAAGCCGTCCGACCACAACTGCACGCGCGCGAGATACGCGGCGTTGACGAGCTCTTCGAACGGCAGCGCGCCGCCGTTCACCGACACGCTGGCGCGCGCGAATTGCACGTCGTTGGCGTCGCCACCGAGCTGGCGCGCCGCGAGTTCCGCGAGCCGCGCGCGGATCGTCTGCGCGGCGGCTTGGGCGGCCATGCCGTTCAGGTCGCTGCCGGTCGAGGCCGCGGTCGCCGACGTGTTGGCGATCTTCGAGGTATCGGTCGCGCTCACCCGGACGCGCGATAACGGCAAGCCGAACTGATTCGCGACCACCTGCGCGACTTTCGTGTTGAGCCCCTGGCCCATCTCGGTGCCGCCGTGATTGACGAGCACGGAGCCGTCCTTGTACACGTGCACGAGCGCGCCGGCCTGATTCAGGAACGGCACGTTGAACGAGATGCCGAACTTGACCGGCGAAAACGCGAGGCCGCGTTTGAGCACGGGACTCTTCGCATTGAATTCGGCGAGTGCCGCGCGACGCGCGCGGTAGTCACTCGAATCTAGCAGCGCGTCGGTCAGCGGCGCGATGATGTTGTCTTCGACGCGTTGTCCGTACGGCGTCGTATCCCGTTCGCCGACGCCGTAGTAATTCGCGAGCCGCACGTCGAGCGGATCGAGCCGCAGCTCGCGCGCGATGCCGTCGAGCAGCACCTCCATCACGAGCGCGCCCTGCGGTCCGCCGAAGCCGCGAAACGCGGTGTTCGACTGCGTATTGGTCTTGCAGCACAGCGCGACGATGTCGACGTCGGACAGGTAGTACGCGTTGTCGAAGTGGCACACCGCGCGCGTCGCGACCGCGCCGGACAGATCCGCGGAATAGCCGGCCCGCAATGCGATTTCGACGCGCACGCCAAGCAGGCGGCCTTGCTCGTCGAAGCCCGCTTCGTACTCGTAGACCGCATCGTGGCGCTTGCCGGTGATCAGAAAGTCGTCGTCGCGATCGGCGCGCAGCTTGACCGGGCGACGCAGGCGTTGCGCCGCAAGCGCGGCCACGCACGCGAACAGCGCCGATTGCGATTCCTTGCCGCCGAAGCCGCCGCCCATGCGCCGGCATTCGCAGACGACGTTATGCGCGGGCCAGTCGAGCATGTGCGCGACGACCTGCTGCATCTCGCTCGGATGCTGCGTCGAGCTGTAGACGAGCATGCCGTCCATTTCCTTCGGCACCGCATAGGCGATCTGGCCTTCGAGATAGAACTGCTCCTGGCCGCCGACCTCGAACCTGCCGGCGAGCCGATGCGGCGCGGCGGCGATCTTCGCGTCGGGGTTGCCGCGCCGCAGATGCAGTGGCGGCAGCACGAACTGCTTCGCGGCTTTCGCATCGGCGGCGGTGAGGATCGCGTCGAGCGGCTCGTAGCGGATCACGTCGTCGCTTTTCGCGAGCGCGGCGGCGCGACGTGCGAGTTCGTGGCTCTCGGCGATCACCGCGAAGACCGGCTGGCCCAGATAAAGCACTTCGCCGTCGGCGAGGATCGGATCGTCGTGTAGCACCGGGCCGCAATTGTTTTCGCCGGGGATATCGTCGGCACTCAGCACCGCGATCACGCCGGGCGCGTTTCTCACCGCGTCGAGATCCATCGACACGATGCGCGCATGCGCATGGCGCGACAGGCCGAGCGCCGCGTGCAGCGTGCCGTGCAGCTCGGCGATGTCGTCCGTATAGGTCGCTTCGCCGCTCACGTGCAGCGCGGCGGATTCGTGCGGCAGCGGTACGCCGATCGACGCGTCCTCGCGTTGATCGGCACGCGCGCCCGCGGGTTCAATAAAGGCATCGGTCCGGTTCATCACGGCGACTCCTTCACGACGATTGCGTTGGCCTCGAACGCGAACGCGAACGCGTTCACGTCGCAGAGCGCGAGCGGCGCGTCGTCGCGCGTTTCGAGGTAGAAGCGCCACAGCAGATTGCGCGCGACCCTCAGCCGATACGCGCTCGACGCGCGCATGTCGGTGAGCGGCTGGTAGTCGGCGGCGAGCGCGGCCATCGCGCGACGGGCCGTCGGTTCGTTCCACGCCGCGGCGTTGAGCGCGGCTTCGGCATGCGCGGCCCGCTTCGGCGTCGCCGCCATGCCGCCGAACGCGACCCGCGCCGCGCGGATCGTGCCATCTTCCGCGACGTGCAGCGCAAACGCCGCGCACACCGCCGAGATGTCCTGGTCGTAACGCTTCGCCACCTTGTAGGTGCGAAACCGCAGCGCGCCGGCCGGGCGAGGCACGCGCAGCGCGCTGACGAATTCGCCTTCCGCGAGCGCGGTCTTCTGATAGCCGAGGTAGAACGCGTCGAGCGGCACGGTGCGCGTCGTGCGATCGCGGCGCACCTCGACGTCGGCGCCGAGCGCGAGCAGTGCCGGCATCGAATCGCCGATCGGCGAGCCGTTCGCGACGTTGCCGCCGAGCGTGCCCGCATTGCGGATCGGCAGCGATGCGAAGCGCGTCCATAGTTCGGCGAGCTCGGGGTAGTCGGCGGTGAGCGCCGCGTACGCGTCCTCGAGCGTGACCGCCGCTCCGATGGTCAGCGTTTGCGCGTCGCGCGCGATCGTCTTCAGTTCCGCGACGTTGCCGGTGTACAGCAGATCGCCGAGATCGCGGAACTGCTTGGTGACCCACAAGCCAACGTCGGTGCTGCCCGCGACGATGCGCGCGTCCGGGTGCTGCGCGCGCAGCGTCGCGAACGCGTCGAGCGTGAGCGGGGCGTGGAAGGTGGGCGAGCCGAAGGCGGCGCCGCGGGTGCCGGGCGCGCTGTATTCGAACGTGTCTTCGCGTTGCAGTGTGCGCAGCGTGGCGGCGATCGCGTCGCGGTCGAGCGCGACGCGCGGATGCTGCGCGTAGTCGAACATCTTCTGCGCGGCGTCGATGATCGGCCGGTAGCCCGTGCAGCGGCACAGATTGCCGGACAGCGCGGCGTCGATTTCATGGCGGGTCGGCAGCCCGGCGCTGACGGGCTGGTTCTCGTAGAGCGCCCACATCGACATGACGAAGCCGGGCGTGCAGAAGCCGCATTGCGAACCGTGGCAGTCGACCAACGCTTGCTGCACCGGATGCAGCGCGCCGTTCGCGGCGCGCAGGTCTTCGACGGTGAAGAGGGCGCGGCCGTCGAGTGTCGGCAGGAACTGGATGCAGGCGTTGACCGCCTTCAACGTGAGGTCGCCGCGCGCATCGAGTTCGCCGATCACGACCGTGCATGCGCCGCAGTCGCCTTCCGCGCAGCCTTCCTTGGTGCCGGTGCAGCGTAAGTCCTCGCGCAGGTGCTGCAGCACGGTGCGCGTCGCCGGCACGCCCGCGACCTCGCGGACGGACCCCTGATGGTAGAAGCGGATGGTTTGCGTTGTCATGGCGAATCGGAAGACAGTGCGGACCGGGCGCGCGTTACGCATGGGGTCGCAAAAAGCCGGCCTCGCGCACGTAGATCGCCATCCATACCCGAAGATAGCACTACCCCGGCCCGAAAATATTTCCCGTGTCGCATGAAGCTCATGCGGCGGCGGTCATGATCCGGGTACGATTCGCGCCGAGGCGAGAAGTTGCGTGCGCGGAGCGGAGACCGACAGGAACGGCGCGCGATCGCGGAACGTCGCGCAGAAAAAACGCCGGACTTCGGTGCCCGGCATGGACAACACGAAGTCCGGCGTAATCGGCGATGCGAATCGGTAAGCGTCCTGGCGGCGAGTTCGGCGCTTCAGGCTGCGTTCGAAGCTCGCTCGGCCAGGTTGCCCGCCGTCAGGACACCCGATGGCGATTGCGCACCAGACTCAGCACCAGCGCGACGAACGCGACGATAAACGCGACGCCCGACCACATCGGCAGCGTCAGCCCGAGAATCGGCGGATAGGCGGTTTCGCACAGGCCCGCGACCTTGAACACGCTCGGCAGCCAGTGCGCGGGGGGCAGGCCGTCGACCACCGGCTGCAGTGCGTCGAAGCCGCAGCTGAAGCCAGGATTCGCCTGGATGTACACGTGGCGCGCCGCGGTCGCGATGCCGGCGAGCGCCGACAGCGCCGCCATCACTTCGAGCAGGCGCACGCCGCGCCAGTGCCTGAAGCGCGCGCCGAGGAACGCGAAGATCGCGATCAGCAGGAAGAAATAGCGCTGGATGATGCACAGCGGGCACGGGTCTTCGCGCAGGCCGAACTGCAGATACAACGCACCGCCCACGAGGGCGAGGCAGATCAGGCCGAGCAGAACCAGCAGGGTGCGCTCGCGGCGCAGCATTGCGGAGTCGTTAGTCATGGATCATCAATTGGTCTGGAGACGAAAGGGCGGGTGCCCGCGATTCTAGCGCGAACCCCCGCCGCGCCACTTATTGCCTGAACATTGGCGCGGCGGCGACCGCGCCGGGCGGCCAACCCCGGCGCGCTTTACCGGATCGCCTTCAGCACTGCCTCGGCCGCGCGGCCGATCGCGAGCAGCGCGTCGTCGGCGTGCGGTGCGCCCGCCAGCATCAGGCCGACCGGCGCGTCGCCGCGCAGATGGCACGGCAGCGACAGCGCGCAGCTATCGAGGAAGTTGAACGCGCTCGGATTGCGCAGGATCAGCGCATTGGTGCGACCGAACGCGTCGTCGTCGTTGAGCAGGTCGGCGAGGCGCGGCGGCACGACCGGCACGGTCGGCGCGACGACCGCGTCGAAACGCTGCCACAGCGTGCGCGCGGCTTCATCGAGCATCGCGCCGCGCTCGGCGACGAGGTCCAGATAATCGACCGCGCTGGCCGGCTGCCCCTTCATGATGCGCACGAGCACGCGCGGATCGTACTGCTCGCGATACTTGTCGAGCAGCGGACGATGCCACGCATACGCCTCGATCGACGAAAAGCCGAAGCGGTTGATCTCCGGCAGCCGGTCGAGCGGCGCGAAGCGCACCTCGCTGACGATCGCGCCGGCCGCCTCCAGATGCTTGAGCGCGGTATCGATCGCGCGCGCGACTTCGGGCTCGACGCCGTCGGTCACGAAATTGGTCAGCACACCGAGGCGCACCCCTTCGAGCGGCCGCGCGGCCGGGATGCGCGGCTCGAGCCCGGCGAGCATCCGGTCGAGCAGCGCGCAGCATGCGACCGACACGCCGATCGGCCCGAACGAATCGAGCGTCGACGACAGCGGCACGCCGCCCTGCTTCGGGATGCGCGCGGCGGTCGGCTTGAAGCCGGTCAGCCCGCACAAGGCGGCCGGGATGCGGATCGAGCCGCCGGTGTCGGTGCCGAGCGCGACCGCGGCCATGCCGTCGGCGACCGATGCGCCCGCGCCCGACGACGAGCCGCCCGAAATCCGCTCGTCGCCCTTCACGCCGCGCCGGTACGGCGACAGCGGATGGCCGTAGTGCGGATTCAGGCCGAGTCCGGAAAATGCGAACTCGCTCATGTTGGTCCGCCCGACGATCACGGCGCCGGCCCGCTTCAGACGCGCGACCGCGACCGCGTCGGCCTTCGCGGCGGGCGCGTCGGCGAGCACGACGGAGCCCGCGCGGGTCGGCTGGCCTTCGATGTCGAACAGGTCCTTGACCGACACCGGAATCCCGGCGAGCGGCGACAGCACGGTGCCGGCCGCGCGCAGGCGGTCGTGCGCGTCGGCGGCGGCGCGCGCGGCGTCGGTGTCGACGTGCATGAAGACGGCGGCGCCCTGGCCGGCCGGATCGGCGATCCGGTCCAGCGCGGTTTCGACGAGCGCGCGGCTCGTCGTGCGGCCGGCGGCGAGATCGGCGGCAAGCTGGGCAAGCGGCGGGAAGGGGGCGAATTCAGTGGCCATGATGTCGGTAGAAATCCGGTTGAGCGCAGCGCGGGCGCATGAGCGAAGCAGTGCGGAGCCAAAGGGAATGGTCCGTCCGCATTGTAGAGCAAGGTTTTGCGGCCGAGCGGCCTGCTACTGGCGGCGCGGCGCGGCGCGCGAATTCGCCAAAAAGATGGCCGGTTCGTTTGCTACACTGCGCTTTTCGGGATTACTGTTTGTAAGGAAAGCGCTCATGCACCATGGCATCGGCTTCATCCAGGATCTGGCCGTCGTGATGGCGCTGGCCGGCGTCGTCACCGTGCTGTTCCATCGCCTGAAGCAGCCGGTGGTGCTCGGCTATATCGCGGCCGGCGTGATCATCGGACCGTACACGCCGCCGTTCCAATTGATCCGCGACGAACAGACGATCCAGACGCTCGGCGAGCTGGGCGTCGTGTTCCTGATGTTTTCGCTGGGCCTCGAATTCAGCCTGCGCAAGCTGTTCAAGGTCGGCGCGACGGCGATCGTCGCCGCGCTGTCCGAAATCGTGCTGATGCTGTGGATCGGCTACGAGATCGGCCGCGCGTTCGGCTGGACTCCGATGGACTCGCTGTTCCTCGGCGCGATCCTCGCGATCTCGTCGACGACGATCATCGTGAAGGCGCTGTCCGATCTCGGACTCAAACGCGAAAGCTTCGCGCAGCTCGTGTTCGGCATTCTGATCGTCGAGGACATTCTCGGTATCGCGATGCTCGTGCTGCTGACCGGCATCGCGCAGACCGGGCAGCTGTCGGCCGGGCTCGCGGCCGTCACGCTCGGCAAGCTGCTGCTGTTCATGACGGTGTCGCTGCTGGTCGGCGTGCTGCTCGTGCCGCGCGCGCTGAACTACGTCGCGCGCACGGGCAGCGACGAGATGATGCTCGTGTCCGTGCTCGGCTTCTGCTTCGGCTTCTGTCTGCTGGTCGTCAAGCTCGATTACAGCATCGCGCTCGGCGCGTTCCTGATCGGCGCGATCATGGCCGAGTCGCGTCATCTGCGTCGGATCGAGCATCTGATCGCGCCGCTGCGCGACGCGTTTTCCGCGATCTTCTTCGTGACGATCGGACTGATGCTGAACCCGGCCGTGATGCTCGACTACGCGTGGCCGATCGCCGTGATCACGCTCGCGGTGATCGTCGGCAAGATCGTGTCGTGCGGGCTCGGCACGTTTCTGTCGGGGCAGGACGCGCGCACCTCGATGCGCGTCGGCATGACCGTGTCGCAGATCGGCGAGTTCTCGTTCATCATCGCGACGCTCGGTCTGACGTTGAAGGTGACGAGCGGGTTTCTGTATCCGATCGCGGTCGCCGTGTCGGCATTGACGACGCTGACGACGCCATACCTGATCCGCGTCGCCGATCCGCTCACGCGCCGCATCGGGCAGGCGATGCCCGCCACGTTGTCCAACGTGTTCGGCATGTACGGGCAATGGCTGCGCAGTTTGATCACGGCGCGCGGCGAGCCGACGCTCATCAGCATGACGCGGCGGATCGTATTGCAGATCGCGGTGAATCTGGCGCTCGTCGCGGCTATTTTCCTGGCCGTGTCGTATAGCGCGCCGCATAGCGGCCGGCTGCTCGCGCACTGGCTCGACGACGAGCCGCTGCAACGCGTCGTGCAGTGGAGCGTCGCGCTCGTCGTTTCGCTGCCGTTTCTCGTGGCCGTGTATCGCAAGACCAAGTCGCTCGCGCTGCTGCTCGCCGAAGTCGGCGTGCAGGCGACCACCGCGGGACGCTTCACGAGCGCGCTGCGTCACGCGATCGCCGATCTCGTGCCGATCGTATCGATGATCGGCGTGTTTCTGCTGGTGGCAGCGCTGTCGGGCAGCATCCTGCCGCCGACTGGCCTGCTCGTCGCGGTGCTCGTGTGCGCCGCGCTGCTGCTCGCGCTCGTGTGGCGCTGGTGCGTGAAGATTCATGCGTCGATGCAGATCGCGTTGCGGGAAACCTTCGAAGAGCGGCCGGATCCTTGACTCAGCGGGGTCGGTGTAACGCTTCGCAACAATGTGAGCAATTGTGTGCGGGTTTGCGGGGCCTGCAGCACTGACGGATAATCAGGGCATATTCATTCGTTCGCGTGTAAGGCGCCCGTCCGACAGTCATGAGCGAAAACAAACCCGAAAACGCCGGCACGACCGGCAGTCCGCAGCCGGCCTCGTCCGCGCCGAGCAGCGCGCCGGCCGAACCGTCCGCCTCGCTTCCTCCGTCGCATGAAGATGCCACCCGGTCGGCCGCCAAAGACACGAGCCCCACGGCCGAGGAGGCGATCGCGAGGTCGTCGACCGACGATCCGCTCAGCGCATCGGCACTTACGCCCGAAGATCCGCGCACGGCGCGGCTGCGCGACGCGGCCGAGGCGCGCAGCGCCGCCGCCGAATCGACCGCGCGGCAGGAAGCCAAGGTGCACGAGCGCGAAGCGCCGCGCGCTGGTACGTACACCGGCGGCGCGACCATGGTGAAACCCGAGCCGCTCGCGAAACCGACGGTGGCCGCCGGCGAGCCGCACGCGGGCGGCATTAGCGCCGCGGACCTCGCCACCGAAGACGAAATCGCCACCGAGGCAGCCGCCGCACCCGCGGCGCGTGCGCCCGGCTCGCCGCCGCCCGGTTTCGGCGCGGCACCCGATTTCAGCGCCACGAACCCGCCGCCACCCAACGCGCTGCCGCCGTCGCCACCGCGTTATCTGAAGCAGAGCGACTCCGCGTGGAGCGTGTTCGGCCGCATCATCGCGGCGCGCGCGCGGCAGTTGTTCGATCGCGCGGGGCAGCGGATCACGCAGCGCACGTTGCGCATCGGCGTGTCGGCGCGCATCTTCCACCCGGAACCGGGCGCGAAGGGCTTGCGCGGCAAGACGCTGCAGTATCTGGAGGAGTCGGTCGCGCACTGGGTGATGTCGCGCGACGTGCTGGTGTTCATGATCCCGACCGTTGGTCATCAGGGCATGCTGCACCCGAGCAACATCCGCCTGCGCGACTATGCGAAGCATCTCGATGGCCTGCTGCTGCAAGGCGGCGCCGACGTGTCGCCGCAGACGTATGCGGAATCGGCGGCCAGCCACGAATGGCCCGGTGACCGCGTGCGCGACATGTACGAGCTCGAACTGCTGCACGAGTTCGTCGAATCGGGCAAGCCGGTGCTCGGCGTGTGCCGCGGCTGTCAGCTGATCAATGTCGCGTTCGGCGGCACGCTATATCAGGACATCGCGACCGAAGTGCCCACCGCGAACGTCCACGTCAACGAAAACTACGATCAGCACCGGCACGGCGTGCATTTTCCGGATGGCTCGACGCTGCTGAACATGTTCCCCGGACGGCGCGACGCGATCGTCAACTCGATCCACCATCAGGCGGTAAAGACGCTGGGCCGCGATCTGAATATCGAGGCGGTGTCGGCGTCGGACGGCATCATCGAGGCCGTGCGCTACCGGCGCGCGCCGTTCGTGATGGGCGTGCAGTGGCACCCGGAGTTTCATCGCGCGGGCGGACCGGAGCTGCTCGATTGCACGCCGTTGCTCGATACGTTCCTGCGGGTCGCGCGGGAGACGCGGTTTTAAGCATGGCGGGTTTGCGTTGGCGCGGCGTGCGCGGTCGAGGTTGAGTCCGCGGCGTGGTTGCGCATCGGTCCCGCGCTTTCGCTGTTTTCCGCAGCCCGACGGAGCCATTCCATCCATCTGACGCACTGTCACGTTATGTGGCAGTGCGTTTTCTTCTCTCGAAATAATCAGGAGTGCGAGCTGGGTGGCGTCTTTATTTTGCGACTGTGATTTTGGATGGAGTGATTCGCTGCGCCAACCGTCTATCTCGATTTCGAGCGTGTCCATACAGTGCCCACGAGCTTCGCGTCGCGCTAAATCCGCGCGATAATCCAACGTCATTCTCGATCGGCGTGGAGCAGGCATATGAAGTACTCCTTGGTTATCCGGCGCGCTATGTTGCTCGCCGGTGTCTATGCGTTGTGGCATACGAGTGTTGCGGTGGCACAGCAGGACAGCGTGAGCGCGCCGCTGGCGGGCACGCGGCCGGCTCCAGGGGAGTTGGCGCCGCGAGAGGCTGGCCCCCAGTCCGTCGCTGAGCCCGAGGTGTCCGCGAATACGCCCGCCGCCGCGCGCGGCGACGTCGCCGATTTGATCCAGTTGATCCACGACGCGAACCTCAGCGAACTGCGCACGACCTACAACGGCAGCTACGGTGCGAGCCTGTTCTTCCATCCGCCGCGGATGACGTACTACGTCGCGTTGTTTCAGAACAAGCATTTCTGGCGCGTGATCAGGAGCGATTCGGCAGAGCGCGCGGAAGCGATCTACGCCGGTTTCGCGCAGCAGACGCAGCAACTCGCGGACGTCGAGATTCATCGCACGCGGTTGCAGGCGCAGAATGCGTATCTGCAGGGCAGCATCGCGATATCGCAGCAGCAGGCGCAACGGCTGCAGACCGATCTCGACGTCGCCCGCACGCAGCAGGCGAAGGTCCACGACCGGCAACGGCAGACGCGCGACGAGGCGCTCGCGCTGCGCGCGGAGCGCGACAACGCGCAGGCGCAATTGCGTCAGCTTCAGAGCGCGGTCACGCGCTTGCAGCAGCAGACGGAAGCGGGTTTGCCTGCGTCGAAGTAACGGCGGCGCTCATTGCGCGAATTGTTCCGGGATTTCGGTGACGCGACGCTGCGATATGTGGTTCATCCACTCGGTGCTATTTGCCGGCAGATTGTTCGACACGGTGGAGCGCGGCAGCGGCGCGAGGTCGCGCAAAGACATCCTGGCGAACGTCGTCACATCAGCGTATCCGTCTTCGCCGAACCGGGTATGAACGCGCGCTTCATGCGATGAGTCATTCGCGGCATGGCGATTTACCGGAAGCGGATGCGTTTGCACGCGAAGCGCACGACGCGCAGGCGATGAGCGAATCGCGTCACGCGGGGTGGGCGCATGTCGCGTGGCGGTGCCCTGAGGCAAAGCCACGATGCGCGCGGGTGCGGTGGCGGCCATGTCGACAGGTAATGGCGGAAGCACAGGAGCCGGTGTGACGGCCTCCGCAATCACCGCTGCCTCGGGACTCGCAACCAGATGCTGCGCACGACGCTTTTCTACCGGCGCCGGCGCGTCACGACGGGGCATCAGAGCTTGCGCCGATTTCAGCATGTCGGAGGCCATATGCCGCGGCGCCGGAGGCTGATCGACGATCCACCACGCCAGCACCGCGACGCAGCCGATTACGCCGGCACTCGCCGCGACCGTTCGCCGATGCCGCACAGTGCGCCGCTGCGCGATTCGCGGCGAGCGGGCCTTGAGCGCGATTCGCATTGGACCCTGAGGCACCTTCCGTTGCATAGCGGGATGCGCCGCCGTCGCGGTATTCGACGGTTCCCCGGCAGGCTGCGTGGTGTCCGCGACGGGCGTCTCTGCCGGCCGCTTCATGTCGGTCAGCACGCCGTCGATCGACACCCACTGCCCATACGACAGCAACTGCTGATCTCTGACGCACACGGTGCGCAGCAGCGCGGCATACAGCGAATCAAGCCCGGTTCGCCAGCGCTGAGCGCCGGATAGCAACGCCCAGTCGCGGCCGAACGGTTCGGGCAGGTGGTCGAGCGCACGGAGATGGGGTAGCGCGAATGCGCCTTCGATCGAGATGAGCGGCGTGCTGGTCATCGGTTTCTTCCGGTGTCTCGGACAGTCACACCGGTGCGGCAGTGACGGAATCTGTAGGGGGCCGATGAAGCCATCGGCAACAGAAAATCATGCCTCGAAACTACGTCGTCCACCGTTCAGATGATTCCGAAAACAGGGACGCTGCCGGCGCGCGCCGTCCCCGCGACGCCACGCGCATCACGCACCCTCAACCACGGCGTTCAAGCCTTCAACCGGTACACGTAGCGCAACGCGGTGATATCCAAGCCGCCCATCTGATCGGGCTCCGCGCCGACCAACTGCCAGCCGTGTCGCTCGTAAAAGCCGATCGCCGCCGTATTGCCCTCGAGCACGTACAGATACAGCTGTGCCTCGCCTTGCGCGCGCGTCCAGTCTACGGCTGCGTGCATCAGTGTTTTGCCGACGCCGATGCCCTGATAACCGGGCAGCGCATGCAGGTTGTCGAGCAGCACGCCCCACGCGGACTCGGGCTGGCGCTCGACACATACGAAGCCGGCCGGCTCGCCGGCCAGCTCGGCGATCAGCACGATGCGGCGCTCGCCGCCCGGCGCGCCGAGACGTGCTTCCCAATAGGCGGCGCGTTCGCGCGTGACTTCGCCGTCGAGGAACGCGTCGGGCAACAGACCGCGATAGGTCGCCTGCCAACTGGCGCTGTGGATCGACGCAATCAGCGCGGCATCCTCGAGCGTGGCGGGGCGCAGGGAAAGAGCAGGGGTGGTTCGCATCGGAGTAATCGACTGAATGGCCTCGCGCGGACAGTCTACGGCCGCCCGCGGGTGTCGCGCGTAAGCAAACTGTATGCGTTTCGCGTCGACCCTATCAGCAGTAAACATTACGTGGCATCGGCCCGACATCGAGCTCAGCGTTTACCCTCATATCGAATGAGCGCCGTGAGCAGCAGAATGCGGCGCCCCCGGGCGCACTTGCTTATACCTGTGCGTCCGCCTGCAGCATCCGCTTACCAAACGCAGTGGATCGTTTCAACTGCCCGCTCGTCACCGTCCGCGTCGATCCGTCCGACAGGGCGGCGGGCCTATCCGAGAGTGTCATGTCTACAGCGACCCACGCCGCTTCCACCACCGAAGAATCCAAGGTCAAGACAGTGTTCCGCGTTGTCAGCGGCAACTTTCTTGAAATGTACGACTTCATGGTCTATGGCTACTACGCTTCCGCGATCGCCAAGACCTACTTTCCTGGCGGCAGCGATTTCGCGTCGCTGATGCTGTCGCTGTCCGTGTTCGGCGCGGGCTTCCTGATGCGTCCGCTCGGCGCGATCGTGCTCGGCGCCTACATCGACCATCACGGCCGTCGCAAAGGCCTGATCCTCACACTGAGCCTGATGGCGCTCGGCACGCTGACGGTCGCGACGATACCGGGCTACGCGACCATCGGGCTCGTGGCGCCCGTGCTGGTGCTGCTCGGCCGGCTGCTGCAAGGCTTCTCCGCCGGCGCTGAGCTCGGCGGCGTGTCGGTGTATCTGTCGGAGATCGCGACGAAGGGCAACAAGGGCTTCTATTGCTCGTGGCAGTCGGGCAGCCAGCAGGTCGCGGTGGTATTCGCCGCGCTGATCGGCGTGATGCTCAACAAGATTCTGCCCGCCGAGCAGATGTTCGCGTGGGGCTGGCGCGTGCCGTTCCTGATCGGCTGTCTGATCGTGCCGTTCCTGTTCATCATCCGCCGCTCGCTGCAGGAAACCGAGGAGTTCACGGCGCGCAAGCATCGTCCGAGCGTGGGCGAGATCCTGAAGTCGATGCTCGCGAACTACCCGATCGTGCTGGGCGGCATGGGCATGGTCGTCATGACGACCGTGTCGTTCTACATGATCACCGCTTACACGCCGACCTTCGGCAAGGAAGTGCTGAAGCTGTCGGCGATCGACGCGCTCGTCGTCACCGTCTGCGTCGGTATCTCGAATCTGATCTGGCTGCCGTTGTCCGGCGCGTTGTCGGACCGCATCGGCCGCCGTCCGGTGCTGCTCGCGTTCACGATCCTGACGATCCTCACCGCGTATCCGGCGCTGCAATGGCTCGTCGCCGAACCGTCGTTCGCGCGTCTGCTCGCCGTGCAACTGTGGTTGTCGTTTCTGTACGGCTGCTACAACGGCGCGATGGTCGTCGCGCTGACCGAAGTGATGCCGGTCGAAGTGCGAACCGCTGGCTTCTCGCTCGCGTACAGTCTCGCGACGACGATCGGCGGCTTCACGCCGGCCATCGCCACGCTGCTGATTCACGTGACCAGCAACAAGGCGGCGCCGGGCCTGGTCCTCGGCGTGGCGGCAATCTGCGGTCTGCTCGCGACGCTGTTCCTGTATCGCACGCCGGAGTCACGCAGTCAGTATCGGGCGGCCTGACGGTTCACTTCGTGTTCTGAAAACAAAAGACCCCGCGCTAGCGGGGTCTTTTGTTTGCGGCGTGTGGTCTGTGGCTACCCGTGCCGCAATTCGTTAGCGACCACCTCGACGACTTCATCCCACGCGCCCGGCCGCGGCTGACGCACGAGCGTCGCGCCGGGATACCACGGGCTGCGCGTGTCGCCGTCGAACCAGCGCCAGTCGGCGGCGAACGGCAGCATCAGCCACAGCGGCTTGCGCAGCGCGCCCGCGAGGTGCGCGATCGACGTGTCGATCGACACCACCGCGTCGAGCCGCTCGACGATCGCCGCGGTATCCGCGAAGTCGCCGGTGCGGTGGTCGAAGCGATGGATCGCGGCCGCGCGCGGATGCGCGTCGAGCGCCGCGCGGTCGTCCTCGGACAGATCGGGCTGCAACACGATCCAGTCGATGCCATCCAGTGCGAACAGCGGCTCCAGCGCGGCGAGCGGCATCGTGCGGGTTTCGTTGCGCTGGATGCGCCCCGACCATGCGAGCCCGATCTTGCGCTTCGCCTGACCGCCGAGCGAGCCGCGCCATTTGCGGCCATAGGCCGGCGGCACGCTCAGATAGGGCGTGCTCGCGTCAATCGTGTCGTAGCGCGTGCCGAGCGCCAGCGGCAGGCTCAAGAGCGGAATCTGCAGATCGGCGGCGGGGCGCGGCTGGCCCTGCGCGATCAGCGAGACGCGCCATGCCTGCGCGACGGGCGCGAAGAGCGGCACCAACTGCGGCTGCACTTCCAGCACGACGCGCGCGGCGCGAAGCGCTGCGCGCGGTACGAAGCGCACGAACTGCAGCGTGTCGCCGAAACCCTGTTCGGCATGGATCAGCAGCGTGTAATTTTCGATCGACTCGCCGTGCCAGCGCGGCAACGTCTGGATCACCGGTTGCGCGACGGTTTGCAAGCGCCATTCGTATTCGGGCAGCCCGCGCTCGAAGTCGCGCATCGCGAGCCACGCGAGCGCACGGTTCATATGCGCGGACGCGAGATCCGGGCGCAGCCGCAACGCCTGATCGAGCGCGCGCACCGCGGCCGCGTGCGCGCCGAGCGCCTGGTGCGCGGTGCCGAGCGCAAGCCACGCGAGCGCGAATTGCGGATCGAGCCCGACCGCGCGCTCCAGATACGGTAGCGCCTGTTCGGCACGGCCGAGCGCCGCGAGCGCGTTGCCCATGCCATAGATCGCGGGCGGCAGGTTCGGCTGCAGACGCAGCGCCGCTTCAAATGACGCGACTGCCCGCGCATGGCGGCCGGTCGCATCGAACGTATTCGCGAGATTGAAGTGCGCGGCGACGAAGCGCGGCTCGGCGGCGAGCGCGGCCTCGAAGCAGGGCACCGCCTCGTTCGGTCGATCGAGCGCGTTCAGCGACATGCCCATGTTGTTCAGCGCGCCCGCGTGACCGGGGCGCAGCTCGAGCGCGCGCCGGAACGACGCGATCGCGTCCGCGTGACGGCCGAGCGCGTGCAGCGCGTTGCCGAGATTGTTGTGCGACGACGCGTCGTTCGGCTGCAGGCGCAGCGAACGTTCGAACGCATCGGCGGCGTCTTCGTGACGGCCTTGCGACGCGTACGCGTTGCCGAGGTTGTAGTGCGCCATCGGGAAGGTCGGCGCGAGCGTCAGCGCGTTGCGGAACTGCTCGATCGCGGCGTCGATCTGGCCGAGCGCCTTCAGCGCATTGCCGAGGTTCAGCTGCAGCGCCGCGTCTTCGGGGCGCAGATCGACCGCGCGCCGCACCAGCGCCGCGGCTTCGGCGTGCTGGCCCTGCTGATGGCGCAGCACGCCGAGCAGATGCAGTGCGTCGACGTGGCTGGGGTCGTGGTCGAGCGTGGCGCGGTAGCCGCGTTCGGCGTCGTCGAGGCGGCCGTCACGATGCGCCGCGAACGCGCGGTCAAATACAGGTTGCATGACGGGGAGGGCATTTGGATCAATCAGACTGAGGGCGCATTTTCCCATACTTGCGCAAGCGGCCCGGATTTGCGCGGAGCGTGAGTTCATGGGCAACGACGGATGGAACCCCCGCGCGCCCCGTCTTGCCGACGCGCGATTGATGCAGCGCACCCGTGTGCGCAAGAGCGGCGGCGTACACTAGAACGCATTGTTGCCTCCGGAGTTCCGCATGGACGCTGCCGCTTACGACGCGTCGCCGGTGCTGATCGTCGGGGCCGGTCCCACCGGACTTGCCGCAGCGATGAGTCTCGCGCGCGCCCACATCCCCGTGCGCCTGATCGACAAGGCGCCGCAGCCGAACCCTTACTCGCGCGCGATCGGCATTCAGGCACGTACGCTCGAACTGCTCGAGCAGCATCGGCTGGTCGAACCGTTTCTCGAGCTCGGCCATCGCGCGCGCGTGGCGAATCTGTTTTCGAACGGCATGCGGCTCGCGCAGCTCGATTTCGACCCGTTGCACACGCGCTATCCCTATCTGCTGTTTCTCGACCAGTCGGTGACCGAGCGGCTCCTGACCGAGCATCTGGCGACGCTCGGCGTGAAGGTCGAGCGCGGCGTCGAGCTCGTGGCGTTCATGCAAGGCTCCGCGAGCGTTCAGGCGACCTTGCGCCGCGCGGACGGCCGCACGGAAGCCATGCGCCCGTCGTATCTGATCGCGGCCGATGGCGCGCACAGTTCGATTCGCCACCGCCTCGGCCTGAACTTCGAGGGCAAGACCTTCGACCAGACCTTTCTGCTCGCCGACCTGCACGCCGAAACCGACTGGCCCGACGACGAGTTCCAAATCTTCGCGTCGGGCGAGGGTCTCGTCGGGCTGTTTCCGATGGGCCACGGCCGCCATCGTCTGATCGCCGATCATGCGGTCGAGCCGTCCGGCAGCGCCGCGCCGCCGCCCCCCGCGGTGCTCGGCGAGCCGCCGCTGGAGCGGGCGCCGGCGCCATCGCTCGAACAATGCAAGGCGCTGATCGCGCGACGCGTGCGCGAGCGCGTCGACGTGTCGGATCTGGCGTGGTCGGCGTACTTCCACGTGAACAGCCGGATGGTCGATCGGCTGCGCGTGGGCCGCATCTTCCTCGCCGGCGATGCCGCGCACGTACACAGCCCCGCGGCCGCGCAAGGCATGAACACCGGCATCCAGGAAGCGCTCAATCTCGGCTGGAAGCTCGCGCGCGTAATCGGCGGCGCGGCGCCGGATCGTCTGCTCGACACGTATCACGCCGAGCGACATCCGATCGAGCGCGAGGTGCTGCGGCAGACCGGTTTCATCACGCAGATGGCCGAGGCCGATCACGGACCGATGAAGCTGCTGCGCGAGCGCGTGATGCCGGTGCTGGCCGCGTTCGGTCCGCTGCGCGATGCCGCACGCGAGACGATCAGCGAGCTGTCGATCCAGTACCGGCGCAGTCCGCTGACGCTCGAACGCGTGCTCGACGGCGGCCCGCGCGCGGGCGAGCGCGCACCCGATGCGCTCGTGCACGTCGTCGACGGTCCGCTCGGGCGCGCGCCGGGCGTCGGCTGCATTTTCGATCTGCACGATCCGGCGTTCTTCTCGCTGTTTCTGCTGTTGCCGCCGCTGCCCGTCGATGGCACGCCGCTCGATCCCGCCGCGAAACATGCGCCGCCGCCGGACCCCGAAGTAGAAAAGCTCGCCGCCGAGGTCGAGCGGCTGCTGCCGAACGCGGTGCGGATCTGGCGCGTCACCGATACGAGCGGCGACGGCGGCCCGGCGTTGTCCGAATCGTATGGGCGCACGCGGCCGTCGTTTTATCTGGTGCGGCCCGACGGCTACATCAGCGCGCGCGGACGCACCGGCTCGGACCTGCACGGTCTCGTACGGCACTGCGAAGTGTGGTTTACGGTTGGGGGAGAGATATCGGAACAGGCGACGTTGTGATTGGCGCCGCCTGTTGCGTGGCATGGGCACGCACGCGGCAGCGGATCGCGCCGCCGCGCCTGGTTGATTGGGGAAACCGCCCGAGCCTAAGCCGCCGGCGCCTGGGCCGGCGCCGGCGTCAACTTCTCGCGATACCTGACGATCGCCTCGCGCGTGAAGTCCGATAGCGCGATGTCATACGTGTCCGGCGCTTCGTCGAGCGTCGCGAGCAGCGCGCGCCGCATGCGCGGCTCCCAGAAGCGGCGGATGTGTTCGGCGACGCCGGTCAGCGCTTCCTCGTGGTCGGGCATCGACTCGAAGAAGTCGCCGATCCGGTTCGCCATGTCGATCAGATTCCGATTGTCCATGGCTCGCCTCACTTGCCCGCGGTGACGGCCGCGGCCGCATTGGCCAGCTCGCGCTGCTTCAGCAGTTCGAGCTGTTCGCTATTGAAGCGCGAATAGTCCTTCTGCCATTGCGACGGCTGCTCGACCGGCATCACCTGCACCGCGGTCACCTTGTATTCGGGGCAGTTGGTCGCCCAGTCGGAGCTGTCGGTCGTGATCACGTTCGCGCCCGATTCGGGGAAGTGGAACGTCGTATAGACGACGCCCGGCTGCATCCGCTCCGTCACCTTCGCGCGCAACACGGTCTGCCCCGCGCGCGATTCGATGCCGACCCAGTCGCCGGTTTTGATGCCGCGTTCCTCGGCATCGTGCGGATGCAGTTCGAGCCGGTCTTCGTCATGCCAGCGCGAGTTCTCGGTGCGGCGTGTCTGCGCGCCGACGTTGTATTGCGTCAGAATGCGCCCGGTCGTCAGCAGCAACGGATACTTGCGCGTGACCTTCTCCGGCGATGCGATGAACTTCGTGATCACGAACCTGCCCTTGCCGCGCACGAAGGTGTCGACGTGCATCGTCGGCGTGCCGTCGGGTGCGTCCTCGTTGCATGGCCACTGGATGCTGCCCATTTCGTCGATCTTCTGGTACGACACGCCGTGGAAGGTCGGTGTGAGCCGCGCGATTTCGTCCATGATCTCGGACGGATGCGTGTAGTCCATCTCGTAGCCGAGCGCGCGCGACAGCAGCAACGTGACTTCCCAGTCCGCGTAGCCGCCAAGCGGCGGCATCACCTTGCGCACGCGCGAGATGCGGCGCTCCGCGTTGGTGAAGGTGCCGTCCTTTTCGAGGAACGACGAGCCGGGCAGCAGCACGTGTGCATACTTGGCGGTCTCGTTCAGGAAGATGTCCTGCACGACGATGCATTCCATCGACGACAGCGCCGCCGCCACATGATGCGTGTTCGGGTCCGACTGCACGATGTCCTCGCCCTGGCAGTACAGACCCTTGAAACTGCCGTGCAGCGCGGCGTCGAACATGTTCGGAATGCGCAGGCCAGGTTCCGGTTGCAGTGTGACGGCCCAGGCGTTTTCGAACTGCGTGCGCACGAGCGGATCGCCGATGTGACGATAACCGGGCAGCTCGTGCGGGAACGAGCCCATGTCGCACGAACCCTGCACGTTGTTCTGGCCGCGCAGCGGATTCACGCCGACACCTTCGCGGCCGATGTTGCCGGTCGCCATCGCCAGGTTCGCGATGCCGATCACCATCGTCGAGCCTTGCGCGTGTTCGGTGACGCCGAGGCCGTAGTAGATCGCGGCGTTGCCGGCGCTCGCGTAGATGCGCGCGGCTTCGCGTACCTGTTGCGCGGGCACGCCGGTCGCCGCTTCGGTCGCTTCCGGCGAGTTCTCCGGCAGCGCGACGAAATCGCGCCACTGTTCGAACGCGCGGGTTTCGCAGCGCTCGGCGACGAACGCTGCGTCGAGCAGGCCTTCGGTGACGATCACATGCGCGAGCGCGTTGACGATCGCGACGTTGGTGCCGGGCCGCAATTGCAGGTGATGCGACGCCTTCACGTGCGGCGTATCGACGATGTCGATCCGGCGCGGATCGACGACGATCAGCTTCGCACCCTCGCGCACGCGTCGCTTCAGACGCGAGGCGAACACCGGGTGGCCATCGGTCGGATTCGCGCCGATCACCATGATGACGTCGGCCTTATCGACCGATGCGAACGTCTGGGTGCCCGCCGATTCGCCGATCGTGGTTTTCAGACCGTAGCCGGTCGGCGAATGGCACACGCGCGCGCAGGTGTCGACGTTGTTGTTGCCGAACGCGGCGCGCACGAGCTTCTGCACGAGGTAAGTCTCTTCGTTCGTGCAGCGCGACGACGTGATGCCGCCGATCGAATCGCGCCCATGCTTCGCCTGGATGCGACGGAATTCCGATGCCGCGTACGAGATCGCCTCGTCCCAGCTGACTTCGCGCCACGGGTCGGTGATCGTCGCGCGGATCATCGGTTTCGTGATGCGGTCCTTGTGCGTCGCATAGCCCCACGCGAAGCGGCCCTTCACGCATGCATGACCTTCGTTGGCCTGGCCGTTCTTGTGCGGCACCATCCGCACGACCTGGTTGCCCTTCATCTCTGCCTTGAACGAGCAGCCGACGCCGCAATACGCACAGGTGGTGACGACCGAGTGCTCGGGCTGGCCGAGCATCACGACGGACTTTTCCTGCAGCGTCGCGGTCGGGCACGCGGCCACGCAGGCGCCGCACGACACGCACTCCGACTCCATGAACGGCTGGTTCTCGCTGGCCGCGACGCGAGATTCGAAGCCGCGTCCGGTGATCGTCAGCGCGAACGTGCCCTGGGTTTCCTCGCACGCGCGCACGCAGCGATTGCAGACGATGCACTTCGCCGGGTCGTACGTGAAGTACGGATTCGATTCGTCCTTCTGGTCCTTCAGATGATTCGCGCCGTCGAAGCCGTAGCGCACTTCGCGCAGGCCGGTCACGCCCGCCATGTCCTGCAGTTCGCAGTCGCCGTTGGCGGGGCAGGTCAGGCAATCGAGCGGATGGTCGGAGATGTACAGCTCCATCA